>JBFIQU010000099.1:0-7772 GCA_041609395.1 Acidimicrobiia bacterium
CGTCTCGTTCATCGAGCCCGACGGCTCTCCGCAGCCGCCGGGCGACGTGGGACGGCGCAAGACCCACGCCGAGCCGGCGGCGCTGCGGAACCTCTCCCCGGGCGAGGGCATCGACCTTGTCGCGCAGGGCCTCCCCGGCGGGTATCGCCAGGTAGAAGCCCGAGCCGAGGCGGTGGGTGTTGATCCCTGCGAGGCGACCGTCGAGATCCACGACGGGACCTCCCGACGACCCGGGCAAGAGCGGCGCGGTGTGTTCGAAGGATCCCCGTATCCGCGACCCACGCGGACCGCGGAACGTCCGGTCCTCACCCGACACGAAGCCCAGCGTGACCCGCAGCCCACGACCCCCGGGGTTGCCCAGGGCCACGACCGGTGTTCCCAGTCCGGGAGATCCATTGCCAGACCACGGCACCGGTGTGTGCTCACCCACATCGGCGCGGAGCAGGGCCAGATCAGAATCTATGTCGGCGCCGAGGACCTCGGCGTCGACCAGGTCGCCAGACGGGGTGACGACCCCGACCCCGCTGCGCGACAGGTTGTGCGCGTTGGTGAGCACCATGCCTTCACCGACGACGACACCCGACCCCACGGCCCAGCGATGTCCGACTCCAACGACCGCCGGGCCTACGGCCTCTGCGACGGTGGCGATGGAGCGTCCGATATCTGCGATGACCGGCATGAGGCCTCCCTTAGATAGTCAATTGCAACTTGCAAGTCACTACTCTACCAAAGGTTTCGAGTACGATGCCGTCGATGACCGCACCTTCGCCCGGCCCGCTCGACGAGGCGCTCGCCAAGGTCGGCGACCGCTGGACCCTGCTCATCGTCGATGCGTTACGACCAGGACCGCTGCGCTTCAACGAGCTGGCGGAGGCCGTCGCCGGCATCGCGCCGAACACGCTGTCCAGCCGTCTCAAACACCTCGAATCTGCAGGCATCGTCGTCGGGCGCCTCTACACCGATCGCCCGCCTCGATCGGAGTACCACCTGACGGCGGCCGGGGCCGAACTTGCCGGCGTGCTGCGTCTTCTGGCGGCGTGGGGCGCAAACCAGTCGCCGACCGCCGACGCGCCCCGTCATGAGTTGTGCGGCAGCGCCATGGAAGCCCGATGGTTCTGCCCGACGTGCGATCGCGTCGTCGCCGACGCGGACGCCGGCGAACTCGACTACGCCTGATCGCTCAGGAAAACCCTCGTTCCAGGGCTGCGACCGTTTCACGGCGGGCTGCGTCCACGATCTCGGGGGCTGCTCCGGGATTGCGGCGCGGAAATCCCCGGGCTGCGGCCGCCACCTCCGGGGTGGGCTCCACGACCACCACATCGACCCCGGCGCTGCGCAGCATCTGAACCTCGGCGTCGAGCCGTCGTCGGGCCAGCCGTGACATCGGCCGGCGCGATCGCCGGGTCATCGGAGACGAAACGACAACACGGTCGGCCGGCCCCAACGCCGCAAGGTCGGCGTGGGTCGGCGATGCCAGCCCGCCGTCGACGTAGCGCACGCCGTCGATCTCCTTGGGACGGAACATGCCCGGTACTGCCGAGGAAGCTTCGATGGCCGCAGCAACGGGGACGTCGGTCCGGTCCAATCCGAACACGACGACGCGCCCCGTGTCGGCACGGACCGCGGGGATCCACAGACCATCCGGCCAGGTCTCGTGGTCGACGACTCCCGGAAATCGCTGCAGGAACCGGGTCGGAAAGATCCCGGGCGGCATGAGTCCGGCGGCGGCGACGGCCGGCCCGTTGCCACCGGGAAGGACGTGCCGCAGCAAGCCCGGAGCGAGCGGCCGCAATGTCTTCTTGGTGGCCCGAACCTCGGCCAGCATCTCCGCCCGATCCTCGGGCGACGGAGGCCTGGCCGCCGACTCGACGATCTCGTGACCCGAAACCCCGGATCGCACTGCCGCCCCCACGGCAGCTCCCGCCGACGTGCCGACGATCACACCGGCGCGACGGGGGTCGATCCCCGCGTGCTCGAGGCCATCGAGGACACCGGCGTGGAACACCCAGCCGGTCGCTCCCCCACCGCCGAGGACAAGAGCGAAGGACATCGACATACCTAGCTGGAGACGCTACCGCGCCGTTCGGAACTAATAGTCAGTCGCCACCAGCTGCCGAGCCCGTTGCCACGCCCGACCACTGCGCGAGCTCCGCCGCAAGATCCAGCCTCTCGACGATCGCCTGGTGCTCGTGCTCCCCCCAGGCGTTGCGCGGCAGCATCCACATGACCTCGAACTCGTTGCCGTCCGGATCGGCGCCGTAGAGGCTCTTCGTGGCACCGTGAGACGACTCGCCGGTCAGCGCTCCCGCCTCGAGAAGTTCCCTGCGCGCCGACGCGAGATCGTCGATGGTGTCAACCTGCCACGCAAGGTGATAGAGGCCGACCTGGCCGCGTTGCTTGGAGACGGCACCCGTGCCGAGCCCGAACAGACCGAGGTCGTGGTGGTTGGCAGACTCCGGAGCCCGGAGAAAGGCAGCGTTGGCACGTGGCTCTCGTGCGATGACCTCGAAGCCGAAGACGCCCGTGTAGAAATCCAGCGACCGCTGCAGGTCCGATACGAAAAGGACGGCGTGGTTGAGTCGAGTGATCTTCATCTGATGACCTCCTGGAGTTAGCAGCAACACCGGCATCGCCCCGGAGATTCCCGCTACCAGCCCGCCCTGTATCGTGCAGGGCTCATGCGCGAACCTCCCGTCGTTGCCAAGAATCTGACGAAGCGATTCGACCAGCTGGTTGCGGTCGACTCGGTCGACTTCGTCGTGCAACCCGGCGAAGCGTTCGGATTCCTGGGACCGAACGGTGCCGGCAAATCGTCGGCGATGCGCATGATCGGTGCGGTGTCCCCGATAACCGCAGGCACGCTGACCGTGCTCGGCATGAATCCGGAAACCGACGGTCCCGCCATCCGCTCCCGGCTCGGGGTGGTTCCGCAGGAAGACAACCTCGACACCCAGCTCCCCGTCGAAGAGAACCTGTTGGTCTACGGGCGCTACTTCGGCCTCCCCCACAAGATCATCCGGGAACGAATCGAGGAGCTGCTGGAATTCGCCCAGCTCACCGAGCGCCGCAAGGACATCGTCGACCGCCTATCGGGGGGCATGAAGCGGCGGTTGACCATTGCCCGATCACTCATCAACGAGCCGGAACTCATCATTCTCGACGAGCCCACCACGGGCCTCGATCCGCAGGCCCGGCACGCACTGTGGGACCGGCTCTACCGCCTGAAGCAGCAGGGAGCAACCCTGCTCATCACCACCCATTACATGGACGAAGCCGAGCAGCTGTGCGACCGCCTCGTCGTGATGGACAAGGGCAAGATCGTCGCCGAAGGCTCGCCCCGGGAACTCATCGATCGTTACTCCACCAAGGAGGTCGTCGAGCTGCGCTTCCCGGTCGGAGTTCAGGAGACGATCGTCGAGCGACTCGACGGCATTGCCGACCGGACCGAGATCCTGCCCGACCGGGTGTTGCTCTACACCCCGGACGGCGACACCACGAGCGCCGTCGTGCACGAGCGCAACCTCGTGCCGGAATCCATCGTGGTGCGTCGCAGCACCCTGGAAGACGTGTTTCTGCGCCTCACCGGCCGGAGCCTGATCGACTGATGGCGACCTCGTTGACCCTCCGTGTCCTCGAGGTGAACGCCCGAACCTATCGACGTATCTGGCGCGGCAGCGTGATCACGACCTTCCTCAACCCGATTCTTTTCCTGGCCGCGATGGGCCTGGGGCTCGGAACCCTCGTCGACTCCGGAACAGGGTCGGAGTCGCTGGAGACGGCCAGCTATCTGAAGTACCTGGCGCCGGGCCTGCTGGCGGCGACGGCCATGCAGACGGGTGCCGGTGACTCGACCTATCCCGTCATGGCAGGAATCAAGTGGATCCGCACCTACCACGCCGCCCTGTCGACGCCGATCGACGTGACCGCGCTCACAATGGGACATCTCGGGTGGGTCGCAATTCGCCTGACCTTCGTGTCGCTCGTCTACGCCGTGATCACGATGCTGTTCGGCGCTGTGGCCCTGGGATGGGGCCTGCTGTCGGTAGCGCCTGCCGTACTGACCGGTCTGGCGTTCGCCGCACCCGTCACGGCATACACCGCAACCCTCGAGCGAGAGACCGGTCTCAGCTCTCTGTTCCGCTTCGGAATCGTTCCGCTGTTTCTCTTCTCCGGCACGTTCTTTCCCATCGAACAACTCCCCGACCTGCTCGAGCCGATCGCCTACATCACGCCGCTCTGGCACGGAGTCGAACTCACCCGCGGCATCGCGCTCCAGGCCGGCACGACGCTCGCACCGTGGGTCCACGTGGCCTTTCTGGTAGCCGTCGTCGTCTTCAGCGCAGGACTGGCGGTCCGGAACCTGCGAAGGCGGATGGTCGTATGACGAGCGGCACCCTCGTCACCCGGATCGTGCCGCCGACCGCCCTTCCCAGCAAACGCGCCGTCCATCTGCTGGAACGCAACGCTCGGGTCTACCGGCACGCCTGGATGATCATCTTCTCCGGCTTCTTCGAGCCGCTCTTCTACCTGTTCTCGATCGGCGTCGGACTCGGTGAACTCATCGGAGACCTCACCGGACCCGGAGGAGAACCGGTGTCGTATGCCGCCTTCGTTGCTCCGGCCCTGCTGGCGGCGTCGGCAATGAACGGGGCCGTGTTCGAGTCGACGATGAACATCTTCTGGAAGCTCAAGTACGCCAAGATCTACGACGCAGTCCTGGCCACTCCGATGAGCCCGGGGGATGTCGCCGTCGGCGAGATCGGCTGGTCGCTGATCCGCGGCGTCATCTACGCCTCCGGGTTTCTGGTGGTCATGGCCGCGATGGGCCTCATGCCGTCGCTGTGGGGGATACTCGCCGTCCCGGTCGCGGTCCTGATCGGGTTCGCCTTTGCCGCCGTCGGAATGGCCGCGACGACGTTCATGCGCACCTGGCAGGACTTCGACCTAATCACGCTCGTCACGATGCCGCTGTTCCTCTTCTCGGCGACGTTCTATCCGATGGATGTCTATCCGCCGGCGCTGCAAGCCATCGCTCGCTTCTCACCCCTCTACCACGGGGTCGACCTGATGCGGGGACTGACTCTCGGCGCGTTCGACTGGAGCATGCTCGGCCACGTCGGCGTGCTCGTCGGGATGGGGTTGGTCGGTATCGCCATCGCGTCGCGCCGGGTCGCCAAGCTTCTGCTGGCGTGAGCACCGATCCTCCGGCCCTCCGGCGTGAGGTCGGGCTCGGCGCCGCCGTCCTCCTGGGACTCGGTTCGATCGTCGGAACCGGAGTCTTCGTGAGCATCGGCATCGCCGCCGGAATCACCGGAGGGTCGGTCATCCTCGCCGTGGGCCTGGCCGGAGTGCTGGCAACCTGCAACGGCCTCAACAGCGCCCAACTCGCCGCGTCCCACCCGGTCAGCGGCGGCACGTACGAGTACGGGTACCGGTACCTGACGCCGGCGCTGGGCTTCACGGCAGGCTGGGCGTTCCTGCTGGCCAAATCGGCGTCGGCCGCCACAGCAGCCCTCGGATTCGCCGGGTACGTCAGGAGCTCCTTCGGCGTCGAGGATTCGGTTGGGCTCGTGCCGCTCGGGCTCGGCGCCGTGGCCGGCCTTACGGTCGTCGTGCTCACCGGCATCCGCCGCTCAGCCGCCGTCAACGCGGCGATCGTGGCGCTGACCCTCGGTGCGCTCGCGGTTTTCGTGTTCGCCGGCCTGCCCGAGCTTTCGCCGGACCGATTCCGTCCGTTCTACGCCCCGAACGGCTCGGGAGCGGCGTCGTTGCTCGAAGCTACGGCGCTGATGTTCGTCGCGTACACCGGGTACGGACGCATCGCCACCCTCGGCGAGGAAGTCACCGAGCCGCGCCGGACGATTCCCCGGGCCATCGTCACGACGCTGGTGGTCAGCTTCGTCCTCTACGCCGCCGTCGCCGCCGTCGCGGTGGGAGCTGCGGGCGCCGCCGGGTTCGCCTCCCTCACGGATACCACCGTGGCCCCGTTGGAGGAGATCGCACGCAGCTTCACGTTCGATGCCGCAGCACCGATCGTCGCGATCGGGGCGGTGACCGCCATGCTCGGCGTGCTCCTCAACCTCATCCTGGGACTCTCCCGCGTCGTGCTGGCGATGGGGCGCCGCGGCGACGCCCCGGCCGCAACGGCTCGACTCGACGCCCGCGGGCTCACACCGTTCGTCGCCGTGCTCGCAGTCGGCGCCGGGATCGCCGCACTCGTCGCGTTCGGCAACGTCCGCACCACCTGGACGTTCTCCGCGTTCACGGTTCTCGTCTATTACGCGATCACCAACCTGGCCGCCCTCCGGATATCTGCGGCGGACCGCCGCTTCCCGCGCTGGGTGGCCGTAGCCGGCCTGTCCGGATGTCTGTTCCTGGCGTTCTGGGTACCGGTAGCGATCCTGCTGACCGGCATCGGCCTCCTGGGGCTGGGCCTGGGATGGCACGTGTTGGGGAGGCGGCGATTTGCGCCGTCCTGATGGCGGTTGCCTGCCCCGGGCACTGAACGCTCCACAGCACCGAGTTCAGGGTCTTCTGGCGAACAATGAGGGACTTTCTCAGGTTCTGTTAAGGGGCGCACACGCACTATCAAGGCGAGCGGTACGGGAAAGCAACGAACACCATGAGCATCTTCGGTATGGAAATCTTCGAATCCGGTGAACCGGCGAGCATGGGGATGGCAGCCATCGCTTTTGGGCTTGCAGCGTGGGCGTTCATGCTCAGGGGTCTGCGGTGGCTCAGCACCGCGCCGCACGGGGTGATCGCCGCAGGCTCGACGCTTGCGACCGCTGCGATCATCACGGGAGCGATACTCCTCGTCGCCGGCTGACGGGCTCCCGCTACGTCGGGCGGGGAACTCGTGCGCCGAGGATCTCTTCGATCGTCTCCACGACGTGGTCCGGATCGACCGGCTTGGATATGTAGGCGTCGCAACCCGCTTCGAGGCAACGATCGACGTCGCCGCTCATCGCCAGGGCGCTGAGGGCAACGATCGGAATATGATCCCAATGATCCCGGCCCGAACGTAGGCCGCTAGCCCTCGTAGGCCGCTAGCCCTCGAAGTCGAAGAAGGACGCCGGCGTCTGACGGGTCCGGTCGACCGAGACCCCGATCACATCGCTGCGGAAGTTGTGGCCGGCCGGATCGAAGTTCTGGCGCTCACCGCGAACGACGGCGGGATCGATGTCGGCGACCACCAGGCGTTCCTCTCCCGAGACCGGTTCAACCAGCCAGGAGCCGTCGGGCGCAGCGATGGCAGAGCCCCCGTCGTACAGCAGATCGTCGCCCATGAGCGATCGCTCTTTCAGCGGGAACGCCTCTGGAAGGTCTGAGCTGCGGAGCAGGGCACCGGCGGACAGAACGTAGCAACGCCCCTCCATCGCAATGAAGCGTGTGATGTCCTTCGTCAGACCGACCGAACCGGGCCACGCCGCGACGTGCAGGCCGATGCCCTGGCTGTAGAGGACATGACGGATCGACGGCACCCAGTTCTCCCAGCAGTTGAGGCCGCCCACGAGGAGCTCACCGACCTGGTGTGCCCGCAGCCCGTGTCCGTCGCCGATGCCCCAGACCATCCGCTCTTCGTAGGTGGGCATGAGCTTGCGGTGGGCGCCGACGATACCGGCCACAGGGTCGATGGCGACGTAGGTGGCATACACGGTGCCCCGGCTGGCGGACCGCTCCGTCACGCCGACGTAGGTGAATACGCCGTAGTCCCGGACGGCCTCCACGACCGAGCCGACGTGCGGCCCATCGAGGTCCACGGAGGAATC
>JBFIQU010000100.1:0-7579 GCA_041609395.1 Acidimicrobiia bacterium
CCGCGTTGGGCCAGCGGCACCGCGACCCGGCCGGTTCCGATGGCGAATTCCAGTGCCCTGCCGTTCCCGGCCAGGTCGGCGAGGAAGTCGACCGTCGGTTCCAGTACGGCCGGGTGGAACATCGGTGCCGCCGACTCGTCGTACCGCGCCGCGGCCTCTGCGTCGAAGATCCCGTCGTCGTGCATGCGACGAGGCTACTACGGTCGGTCCGCGGAGCCGGCGTCAATAACCGGCGCTCACATACCGCCACACGCCGTGGTCATCGATGCGATCGAGCCGGTTGCGAAGGCGCAGGTACTCGAGGTGAGCAAGGGTTTCTTGCAGCGCAAGGCGGGCATGGAGAGGCGGCAGGTTGGGACGAAACGCCGCCTGCATCGCCTCCCAGGCGGTGAGGGGGCGTGCCCGGATGTCCTCGACGAATCCGGCGAGCCGGCGCTCGTGGTGCAGCGCGATCTGCCGGGCCCGTGCCTTGCCGCGTTCGATCGTCGGCCCGTGCGCCGGATATGTGATGGTCGGGTCGATGTCCTCGACTCGCTGCAACGACTGCATGTAGGTGCCGAGGTTGTCATCGTCCTCGGGCGGGTATGGGACGAACGGGGTGATTCGCGGCAGAACGTGATCGCCGGAGAACATCGCACCGGTCGTCGTATCGACGAGACAGATATGGGAGACGTCGTGGCCCGGCGTGTAGACCACCTGCAGCCCCCGGTCTGCGCTGAGCGGGATGATGTCGTCGTCGTCCACGAGCGTGTCCGGCGGTTCCCCGGGCGGCGCCCAGTCGGGTCGCGGCTCGTCGGCAGTCATGGCCGCGATGTCGTCTCCTCCGGCGCCGTGGCGTGCGGCGAGGCTGCCGACGCGTTCTCGAAAGGTCGACCAATCGTTGTAGGCGTCCATGCGGTCCTTGGCCGTTGCGTGCATCACGAAGCGCGTGCCGAACTCGGTGCGAAGCCGGGGTCCCAAACCCATGTGATCGGGATGGAGATGGGTGCATACCGCCACAGCGATGTCGTGCTCCGAGCGGCCCACGGCGCGCACCGAGGCGACGAGCGCATCGTATCCGTCGTCGTGCCCGCCGCCGGGGTCGATGAGGACGAGCCCGTCGTCGGCTTCGAATGCGTAACAGTTGACCGTCGGCAGCCGGGGGATGGGAAGCGGCAGCGGGAAGAGATGGGTTCCTCTGCCCAGGTCGACGACCTCAGCCACCGTAATGCCCGTGGCTGGGTTCCTTCACGACGAAGGTCACGTCGACGGTGACCTGGAACTCGGAGGGAACGCCGGCGTCGTCGACGGTTCCGGCGACGGTCACGATGCGAAACGAGCGGATTCCCTGGGTCGTTTCGGCGGCACGGGCCAGAGCCGTGCTGATGGCTTCCTCGATGGTCCCGGCTCCCGCCGTGAGACGTACCGTCTTCGTGACCTGCATTGCGCTCCTTTCGCCCTGGCCGAGGCTACCGGAGCCGGTCGGTCAGAACAGGGTGACGAGCCACCAGGCGGCGGCTCCCAGGATCACCAGGGCGGTGACGAGGGCGGCCACGATGAGGTAGCGGGTCTGCACGGAGACGAAGCTAGCTGCCGGCTGCCGGCCACTGCATCTGCGACGCGCCGCTCGACCTGCAGGGCAGGGCCCCCGGCCCAACTCCAACTTCAACGGGCGGGGCACCCGGCACCCAGCGTTCAGCCGCGAGGCGCGAGCTCCCCGAGTCTCTTGCCCATCCCGCTCGCTAGGCTCCCGCTGGATGTCTCCGGAGGGGAACGTGTACGACGTCGTGATCCTCGGCGGTGGGCCCGGTGGGTACGCCGCTGCGCTGTACGCCCATAATTTCGGGCTTTCCGTCGCACTGATCGAGAAGGACAAAGTGGGCGGCACCTGTCTGCACCGCGGCTGCATTCCTGCCAAGACCTGGCTGCAGGCGGCCGAAGTCTTCTCCCAGGTGCGCCACGCCGGCGATTTCGGCGTCAAGGTGGGCGACCCCGACTTCGACTGGGGAACGGCCCTCGGCCGCAAGACAAAGATCGTCGATCAGCTGCACAAGGGCCTGTCCGGACTGCTGAAGAGCCGCAAGGTCGACATGATCGACGGCTACGGCCGGCTGTCGGGTCCCGGCACCGTCACCGTGGACGCCGCCGACGGCTCCCGCACCGTCGAGGGCCGGAACATCATCCTGGCGACGGGGTCCGTGCCCCGTACCATCCCGAATTACGACTTCGACGGCGATCGCATCGTGTCGTCCGACCACGCCCTCGATTGGGAGCGCCGTCCCGACCGGGTAGCCGTCATCGGGGCCGGCGCAATCGGCTGTGAGTTCGCTTCGCTCCTGACCGACCTCGGGGCCGAGGTCCATCTGTTCGAGGTGTTCGACCAGATTCTCCCCGGCACCGACAAAGCTGCGGCGGACGTGCTCCACAAGGCGCTCAAGCGACGGGGTGTCCAGATCAGGACGGGGGTGTCGGTCGACGCTCCCCGTATCGGCGAAGACTCGGTCGCCGTACCGTTCGCCGGTGAGTCCGTCGACGTCGACGTGGTGCTGGTTGCGGTCGGAAGAAAACCCGTGATCGACGACATCGGGCTCGAAACCACCGCCGTCACCGTCGATCGCGGCTTCGTCGTCGCCGACACCACCACCATGCTCACCACCGAACCCAACCTGTATGCCGTCGGTGACATCGTCGCCGGCTCCCCGCAACTCGCCCATGCCGGTTTTGCCGAGGGGATCGCTGCCATCACTCACATCGCGACCGGAGTCCCGGCTCCGGTCGACTATCGAGCGATTCCCCTGGTTGTGTACACGCACCCCGAGGTGGCCTCGGTCGGACTCTCCGAGGACAAGGCACGGGAGGCCGGATACGACGTCGAGGTGACGTCGCACGGGTTTGCCGGTGTGGCGCGTGCCATGATCCAGGGTCAAGCGCAGGGGACCGTCAAGGTCGTTGCCGAGAAGGGTGGCCCCATCATCGGCGCCACGATCGCCGGTCCGCTTGCCGGTGAGATGATTCACGAGTTGATGTATGCCGTCGCCTGGGAGGCGCTCCCGGCAGAGGCCGCCGCCTTCATCCACGCTCATCCGACCGTTGCCGAGGCGGTCGGCGAAACTCTGCTGGCAAGCTCCGGCCGGAGCTTGCACTGACCGAATGCCGAACCTGCTCGAGGAGATGACTTCATGTCCATAACCGTCACGATGCCGCAGCTGGGAGAGACCGTCACCGAGGGGACCATCCTCTCGTGGCACAAACAGCCCGGCGACACCGTCGCGGAGGACGAGGTTCTTCTCGAGATCTCGACCGACAAGGTCGACACCGAGGTGCCGTCGCCCGCGTCGGGCACGATTCTCGAAATCCTCGTGCCGGAGGGGTCCACGGTCGCCGTCGGCACCGAGCTCGCGATCATCGGTGATGCGTCCGAGACCGCAGCGCAACCGGGTGCCGGAGAACCCGACACCGAACAGCCCGAGCCGCAGGCTGCTGCCGCTCCGGAACCGGCTCCCGTGGCCGAGGCAGCTCCCCAGCCCGAGCCAGCCCCTCAGCCCGAGCCAGCCCCTCAGCCCGAGCCGCAGCCGGCGGCACCGGCTTCGGCTCCCGCCGCAGCTGCCAGCGACGGCAACGGCATGCGAACGGTGCTGTCACCCGTCGTTCGTAAGCTGGCCAGCGAGCACGACATCGATCTCGGACAGGTCGCGGGGTCCGGTCAGGGGGGTCGCATCACGCGCAAGGACGTCATGGCGTTCATCGAGGGTGGAGCTGCGGCGGCCGCCGCACCGGCCACCACGGCCGCCCCCACACAACCGGCCGCTCCGGTCGCGCCCTCGCACGCGGATGTGCCCGCCGCGCCGGCCCGGACCGCCGCCACCGCCCAACCGGCAGCACCGGCGGCTGCCGGCGACCTTCCGGTGCTCCCCGGCGACGAAGTCGTCGACCTGGACCGGCTCCGCATCCGAATCGGGCAGAACATGATCAAGGCAAAACAGACGGCGGCCCACGTGTGGACGAGTGTGGAGGTCGATTTCGAGAACGTCGAGAAGGTTCGGCAGGCGCACCGCAGCTCCTGGAAGCAGACCGAGGGGTATTCGCTCACGTATCTCCCGTTCATCGCCCGGGCGACCATCGAGGCGCTCGGCGAGTTCCCGGTGGTCAACTCGTCGTTCTATCTCGATCACGGCAAGCGCATTCTCCACCACCAGATCAACCTGGGCATCGCCGTCGACCTCAACCAGGAAGGGCTGATCGTCACGTCCATCAAGGGTGCCGACGGACTTCGCCTCAAAGGCATCGCCCGCGAGGTTCGGCGCCTTGCCGATAAAGCGCGCGGTGGCAAGCTCGAGCCCGACGACATCACCGGCAGCACGTTCACGATCACCAATCCCGGGCCCTTCGGCTCGTTCATGTCGGCGCCGATCATCAACGTGCCCAACAGCGGAATCCTTTCGACGGACACCGTCAGCAAGCGGGCCACCGTCGTCACCAACAACGACGGAAGCGATGCGATCGCGATCCGGCACATCGGGTATCTCGGGCTCACCTGGGACCACCGGTCCTTCGACGGCTCCACCGCCGTCCTCTTCCTGCGGCGGATCAAGGAGAACCTCGAGACGTGGGATTGGGAACAGGAACTGACGTGAGCCTCCTGCGCGCCCGGTGGTTGGGCCGCCTGCCATACGCCGAGGCCTGGGATCTGCAGAGGGCGATATGGGAGGGGCGCGTCGCCGGGCGCACCCCCGACGATTACCTCCTGCTCCTCGAGCACCCGCATGTGTACACGATCGGGCGCGACGGCGACGGCTCCAATGTGAAGGTCGGCGAGGACAGGCTCCGTTCGCTCGGCGCGGACCTGGTCTACGTGGATCGCGGGGGCGATGTCACGTATCACGGTCCCGGCCAGCTGGTCGCCTATCCGATTCGACACCTCGGGGACCGGCCGGACGTCGTCGATCACGTGCGGAAGCTGGAGCAGGTCGTGATCGCAACGCTCGCCGAGTACGGCATCGCAGCATGGGCCGAAGACGGGTTCACCGGAGTCTGGACTGCGGCCGGCAAGATCGCAGCGATCGGCGTCAAGACATCGCGCGAGGTGACGATGCACGGCCTCGCCCTCAACGTCGGTACCGAGCTGGACTACTTCGGGCACATCGTGCCCTGCGGCTTGAGCCGGCCGGTCACGTCGATGGAGCAGGTGCTCGGTCGGTCCGTCGATATGGACGATGTGGTCGCCCGGTTCCTTCCCCATTTTCAGCGCGTCTTCGGATATGCCGGGACGGAAGTGCAACTCGGGGCGTTCTCGCGCGGTGCATCCCGCAAGTACCACGTCGACGAGCTCGTCGCCGCGGGCGCCTTCTCGCCGAACGCCCGCAATGCCACGCCGGCCCTGGTCGACGGCCGCTTGCCCGGCGAGCCGGAGCGGCCGCCGTGGATGAAGGTGAAGGCGACGATGGGCGACGGTTACCGCGACCTCAAGAACCTCATGCGCGGACTCGAGCTCAACACGGTCTGCGAAGAGGCCGGCTGCCCCAACATCTACGAGTGCTGGAGCTCGGGAACCGCCACGCTGATGCTGCTCGGCGAGGTCTGCACGCGGGCCTGCTCGTTTTGCGACGTGACGACAGGCCGGCCTGGTGAGGTCGACATCTTCGAACCGATCCGGGCCGCCGAGGCCATCAGGAACATGGCTCTGCAGCACGCCGTTCTCACGTCGGTCAATCGCGACGACCTCCCCGATGGTGGGGCTTCGGTGTTCGCCGACACGATTCGGGAGGTCAGGGATCGAGTGCCCGGGTGCGCCGTCGAAGTCTTGATTCCTGATTTCAAGGGCGATCCGGATGCGCTGCAGATCGTCATGGACGAGAAGCCCGATGTGTTGAACCACAACACCGAGACCGTGCTGCGCCTCCAGCGCGACATCCGCACCGCTGCCAACTACGGGAGGTCTCTGGCGTTGCTGGCGAGGGCCAAGTGGGCCAATCCCGCCGGGATCGTCAAGTCCGGGCTCATCGTCGGGATGGGCGAGCGCGACGAGGAGGTGGTCGGTGCCCTCGCCGATCTGCGCGCCGTCGGGGTGGACGTCGTCACGATCGGCCAGTATCTGCGACCGTCGGCACGCCATCGTCCCGTCGATCGCTACGTGCCGCCGGCCACGTTCGACGACTACGCCGCGGCCGGTCACCGGTTCGGGATTCCCCACGTCGAGTCCGGACCGCTGGTCCGCTCCTCGTATCACGCCAGGGAAGCTACGGCCGCTGCGGTGGGCGGATGATCGCGTCCGTTTTCGACTTTGCCGCGCGACTCGGGCGCGCCCGGGCGATGATGGCCGACCGCTCGGTCACGGCGATGCTGCTGTCGGTCGGCAGCGATCTTCCGTACTTCACCGGCTACGAAGCGCCGCAGTCGGAGCGGCTCACGATGGCGATCATCACCGACGATGCCGCCGTGGTCGTCGTGCCCCGGCTGGAAGCCATGCGCATCGAGTCGGGAGGCGATTCGGTCTCGGTCGTTGCCTGGGACGAGACCGACGACCCTATCGCCGCCGTGGCGGCGGCGCTGCCCGCTGCGCCCGGCCGCCTTGCGGTCGGCGATCAGACCTGGGCGGTGTTCCTGCTCGGCCTGCAGGCATCGCTGCCACACGCCGAGTTCGTGTCGGCGACCCCTATCACGAGAGAACTTCGCAAGCGCAAATCGGCGGCCGAGGTCGACTATCTGCGGCGGGCGGCGGCGGCCGCAGATCGAGTGGCGGAGCGCCTCGGTGACCACCGCTTTTCGGGGTGCACCGAGCAGGAAGTGGCGACGACGATCAGCGACATGCTGGTCGAGGAAGGTCACCAAATAGGCAAGTTTGCGATCGTGGCGGCGGGACCCAACGGAGCGTCGCCCCATCACGAACCGTCGGAACGCATCATCGGGGAGGGAGACCAGATCGTCGTGGACTTCGGAGGGCGGTTGGGCGGATATCACTCCGATACCACACGATGCTTCTCCGTCGGACGGCCCGACGACGACTACACGGATGCCTACGCCGTGCTGCGTCGTGCGCAGGACGCCGCCGTGGCTGCAGTGTCCCCGGGTGTGGCTGCTTCTGCCATCGATCGCACCGCCAGAGACATCATCGCCACTGCGGGATACGGCGACTACTTCGTCCACAGGACCGGACACGGCATCGGACTCGACGTCCACGAGGACCCGTATCTCGTAGCCGGGAACGACGAGACGCTGGAACCGGGCATGACGTTTTCGGTCGAGCCCGGCATCTACGTTCCGGGCCGCTGGGGAATGCGGATCGAGGACGTCGTCGTCGTCACCGACGAGGGGTCGGAGCGGTTGAACGAGAGTACGCGCGAGTTGGTAGTGGTGGAGTAGACGGCGCCGGTCGCCGGTATGTGCGGCTCGCGTTCGAGTGGTAGCCGCACGTCCGGTCGGGGCGATCAATTGCGAGCGCCCGCAGCCGGAGCTCGCGCCTCGCGACCCAAAGCCGACCGCCGGCTGCGTGCCCGACAGGCCGGGGTCGGGGTTGGGGTCGGGCTCCGGGTTGGGGTCGGGGTTCGGGTTGGGCTTCACCCCACCCTTCTCTTGCCACCGCCCGTTACCCTGTCCCGATCAC
>JBFIQU010000101.1:0-7551 GCA_041609395.1 Acidimicrobiia bacterium
GAGGAAGCCGATCGTCGTGCCCGCCGTATCCTCACCACCGCCATTCAGCGCCTCGCATCGGAGGTAGTCACCGAGAGCACAGTCTCAGTGGTCGGCCTGCCGTCGGACGACATGAAGGGCAGGATCATCGGGCGGGACGGCCGCAACATTCGCACGATCGAGGCGGTGACCGGCGTGAACATCATCGTCGACGACACCCCCGAAGCCGTCGCCGTGTCGTCCTTCGATCCGGTGCGGCGCGAAGTCGCACGATTGACGCTGGAACGCCTGGTCGCCGATGGGCGCATTCACCCGTCGTCTATCGAAGAGGCCTTCGAGAAGGCGCAGGCCGAGGTGGAGCAGTCGGTCCGGGACGCCGGGGAGTGGGCGATGCTCGAGGTCGGGATGAGTCGTATGCACCCCGAGCTCGTCACCCTTCTAGGTCGGTTGAAGTACCGCACATCGTACGGCCAGAACGTGCTGAATCACCTCGTCGAGACGGCGCGGATCGCCGAGATGCTCGCTGCAGAGCTCGGCATCAGCGCGGCCGAGGCCAAACGAGCTGCCTTCTTGCACGACATCGGCAAGGCCGTCAGTCACGAGGTGGGCGGCTCCCACGCACTGGTCGGTGCGGAGATCGCCCGGCGATTCGGCGAGGAGGCCGGGGTCGTCCACGGTATCGAGGCCCACCACAACGAGGTGGAGCCGCGCACGCTCACCGCGATCATCGTCCAGGCTGCCGACGCGGTTTCGGCCGCCCGGCCGGGTGCGCGCCGTGAAGTCCTCGAGTCGTACGTGCGCCGCCTGGAGCGCCTGGAAGAGCTGGCCGGTGCCTTCGACGGTGTCGATCGTGTGTTTGCGATGCAAGCCGGCCGCGAGATCCGGGTGGTCGTCAACCCTGCCGACGTCGACGATCTCGAGGCCACCGACCTGTCACGGCGCATCGCGCGGAGGCTCGAAGAGGATCTCCAGTATCCCGGTCAGATCCAGGTCACGGTGATCCGGGAATTGCGGTCGGTCGACTACGCCCGATGACGGCACCGGTCAACCTCGGGATTCCGTCCGTCAAGGAGGCGCGTCCGGCGACCCGTGCCGGCCGCAGCTACTTCGTGCGCACATTCGGCTGCCAGATGAACGAGCACGATTCGGAGCGTATCTCCGGCCTGCTCGAGGCCGACGGCATGGAGCGGGTCGACGACGTCGCCCGGGCCGACGTGATCGTCCTCAACACCTGCTGTATCCGCGAAAACGCCGACAACAAGCTGTACGGCACGCTCGGTCATCTCAAACCGATCAAGGACGGAGGTCCGCACAAGCGCATCCTCGTGGGCGGCTGTCTCGCGCAGAAAGACCGCGATGCAGTACGAGATCGGGCGCCGTGGGTCGACGTCGTCTTCGGGACGCACAATGTCCACCGGGTTCTCGATCTCCTCGACCATTCCGAGGAGTGGGGGCCGATCACGGAGATCTGGGACGAGACGGTATCGATCGAGGACGTTCCCTCGACCCTCCCCACACATCGAGAGACTCCCCACTCGGCCTGGGTCACGATCACGATCGGGTGCAACAACTCCTGCACCTTCTGCATCGTCCCGATCGTGCGCGGTCGTGAGATCAGCCGCCGCCCCGGCGACATCATTCGGGAAGTGCAGCGGGTGGTTGCCGACGGTGTGCTCGAGGTGACGCTGCTGGGCCAGAACGTGAATTCCTACGGCCGTGATCTCGACCTGAACGGACGTAAGCCGCTGTTCTCGGACCTGCTTCGTCGCGTCGGGGCTGTCGAGGGACTGGCCCGCCTGTGGTACACGAGCCCTCATCCCAAGGATTTCAAGGAAGACGTGGCCCTGGCCATGGCGGAGACGGCGGCGGTTTGTGAGCAGCTTCACCTGCCGGTGCAGTCGGGCAGCGACCGGATCCTGGCGGCGATGCATCGTGGCTACAACGCTGAGCGGTTTCTCGCCAAGCTGGCGATGGCGCGCTCTGTGATTCCGGGCCTCGCGGTGTCCACCGACGTCATCGTGGGCTTTCCCGGAGAGACCGAGGCCGACTTCCAGGCGACGCTCGATCTCTTCGCCGAGGCCCGCTTCGACAGCGCGTTCACGTTCATCTACTCGCCCCGCCCGGGGACGCCGGCCGCGGAGATGCCGGAACAGGTCGATCCCGAGGTGGCTGCGGACCGGTTTGCCCGCCTCGTCGCGCTGCAGAGGAACATGTCGCTGCAGAGCAATCGAGCGCAGATCGGGAGCACCGTGGAGATCTTGACCGAGGGCCCGTCGAAGAAGGACCCGGAAATGGCTACCGGGCGCACGAGGACGAACCGGGTCGTCCACGTTCCGGGTCGCTTCGAGCCGGGACGCTTCCTCGATGCTCGCATCACGGCCGCCGCTCCCCATCACCTCATGGGCGAGGTGGCTCGCTGAAGCCGGTCACGGCGATTCTCGGTCCTACGGCGGCCGGCAAGAGCGACGCCGCCCTGCGGCTTGCGGAGCGGCTCGATGCCGCGATCGTGTCGGTCGATTCCATGCAGGTCTACCGGGGGATGGATATCGGGACGGCCAAGCCGACGCCCGACGACCGGCGCCGGGTCCCGCATTACCTGATCGACATCGCGGACCCGGCCGACGAGTTCACGGTCGCGGAGTTTCAACGTGAGGGGAGAGGCGTGCTCGCCGCTCTCGCCGAGACCTCGCGTCCGGCCGTCATCGCGGGCGGTTCCGGGCTCCATTTCCGAGCCCTCGTTGATCCGCTGACATTCGCGCCGCACGATCCCGACGTCCGGGCTCGCATCGACGAGCTTCCCGACGATGTTGCGGTCAACCGTTTGCGCAGTGTCGACCCGTCCGCCGGACGGTACGTCGACCTCGCCAACCCCCGACGGGTGCAGCGTGCCCTCGAGATCTACGAGCTGTCCGGCGCCACGCCATCGCAGCGGGCGGCGTCGGACGAGGCGGCGGCCGTGCGTGCGTATCGGGCCCAGATCCCGGTGCGGGCGGTGGGGTTCGATCCCGGGGGTGAGCTGGAGGCGCGGATCGCCGCCAGGGTGGACGGGATGCTCGCCCGGGGCCTGCTCGACGAGGTGGCCGCACTGGCGCCCCGCCTGGGAAGGACCGCCCGCAATGCCGTCGGCTATCGACAGTTGCTCGAGGTGGTAGGGGGCACGGCAACGGTCGAAGAAGGACGCCGCGAGGTGGTGCGGGCGACGACGGCCCTTGCCAAACGACAGCGGACGTTCTTTGCCAGGGATCCGCGCATTCGCTGGCTACCGTGGTCGCCGGATCCCGACGAACGTGCTGCTGCGGCACACCAAGCGCTGGAGGAGGCGGGCAGCTGGACTTCGTGAAGATGCAGGGGCTCGGCAACGACTTCGTCGTCCTGGAGGGCCCTCGCGAGATCGAAAAATCAGAGGTGGTTCGCTGGTGCGATCGACGCCTCGGCATCGGGGCCGACGGCGCCCTGGTGGTGTCGCGTCTCGACGGCGATCGGGTGCGGATGGAGTATTGGAACGCAGACGGCAGTGCCGCGGAAATGTGTGGAAACGGTCTGCGGTGCGTCGCTCGATACGCCGCGGACCGGGGCTGGGTCGGAGGTCCGTCGTTCATCGTCGAAACGGCGGTTGGTCCCCGTCCGGTCGAGGTCGCAGGATCTAGCGTCCGCGCCATGCTCGGCGAAGCCGGGCCGAGCGGCGAGCCGTTCGACCTGGCTGGTTTCGAGATCCGTCCGATCACGATCGGCAACCCGCACGCTGTGATTCTCGTCGACGACCCGTTTGCGACCCCGGTGGACGCCGTTGGTCCTCTCGTGGAGGGAGATCCGGCGTTCCCGGATCGGACCAACGTGGAGTTCGCAGCGGTTGACGGCCGCAACTCGATCACGCTGCGAGTGTGGGAACGCGGGGTGGGGGAGACTCTGGCCTGCGGCAGTGGAGCGGCGGCTGCGGCCGTCATCGCTCATCGGGCCGGACTGACGGGGACGGCGCCCACCGTCCACCTGCTGGGCGGCGACCTCCGGGTCGAAATCACGGAGAGCGGAGTTTGGATCGAAGGTCCGGCCGAGTACGTGTTCAGGGGAGCATGGGCCGGACGATGAAGCGGGTAGTGCTGGCATTGGTTGTCCTGGCTGCGGCGTGCGGCGGTGCCGATGCGGTCAATCTGACCGAGGAGGCCGGACTCGCGGGAGCAGGCTCGCTCGAGATCGAAGTCGGCGACGATGCCGATTCTCGTGAATGGATCACGATCACCGACGCCGATCTGGTGGCTTCGCTTGCCGCTGCCGTCGACGCCGATCTCCCGGTGGAAAAGCGGACGAGTTGTTCGGAGGTCTACGAGCTTCGGTTCTTCCGCGCCGACGGCACGGTGGCCCGTATGGACTATGCGTGTCCCGAGACCCCCGTGTTGTGGGGAGACGACGAGTTCTGGAACGGGGGCCAGGTGACGGTGCCCGCTGAGTTCGCCGATGTGATTCGCGCCCACCTTTCGCTGGCGGGTCGATAGCGAGAGCCGGGTCCCCTACAGCATCGAGCGCAGAACGGCGACGACGCGACCGAGGATCTGCACGCCTTCGGCGAAGACCATGGGTGGGTAGTCGGGGTTCTCCGAGATGAGGATCACCCTTCCGTCGCGCCGCTGCAGTCGCTTCACGGTGGCTTCCTCGTCCTCGACGAGCGCGGCAATGATCTCGCCGTCGCGAGCTTCGGGTTGGCGGCGGACGATGACGTAGTCGCCGTCGAATATGCCGGCGTTCATCATCGAGTCACCGCGGACCCGCAGCATGAACACCGGATCGTTTCCGATGAGTTCGGTCGGCAGTGGGTAGATCTCTTCGATGTCCTGCTCGGCGAGGATCGGTGAACCTGCGGCGATGCGCCCGACGAGCGGGACATCGCGTACCGGTGCCCGGTGCAGGCCGTGACGGCCGGTGTCGACGACTTCGATCGCGCGCGGCTTGGTGGCATCGCGCTTGAGCAAACCGGCCCTCACGAGGGAGGAGAGGTGGCTGTGAACGGTCGACGGTGAGCTGAGACCGACGGCGTCTCCGATCTCTCGCACCGACGGCGGATACCCCCGGTCGCGAACGGTGTCGACGATGTAGTCGAGGATTTGACGCTGGCGGCCGGTCAACTGGGTGCTCATGGCGTCCCTTTCACGCGATCGAGGCGACGGTAGCCCGATTTTCGCGCAAAGGCAAACATATGTTCGACTTGACGCACGAACAGATGTTCGATAATCTCGGTTTTGATACGAACACCTGTTCGTTTTTGTCACACTCGACAGATACCGTCCACCCCGTTGGATGGGAAACCAGCCAGATCCGAGACAGCGAGCCAGGAGGAAGCGATCATGGGAATCATCGCCAAAGCCCCGTCGAGGCTATTGGTCCTCCTCGTGATGATTTCCGTGCTCTCGCTCCTCCTGCTCGCCTCGGCCGTCCAGGCGACCGGAACGGTCCGGCCGACCGGTGAGTATCGAGTGGAGGCGGGCGATCGCCTCTGGGACATCGCTGCGGAACGCACCGTCGACGGAGAAGATGTCCGCGAGACGCTGCATGCGATCCGGCGGCTCAACAGCCTCGACAGCTCGGTGTTGCAGCCGGGTCAGGTGCTGGTGGTCCCCGTCGACCGCTGAGTCCGACCCCACGCCGGTCTGCGGAGCGCAAGCGGGCAGATCTCGTCCCAAGCGTCGGCACCACAACATCTAGTACCCTCCCTGCCTCGATGCGATGTCCCTATTGCGGAGGCGACGAGACGCGGGTCGTCGACAGCCGTCCCGCCGACAACGGTGCAGCGGTGCGGCGCCGCCGGTCCTGCACGTCGTGCGACCACCGGTTCACCACCTACGAGCGCATTTCCGCCGTGATGGTGGTCAAGCGCGACGGCCGGCGTGAGATGTTCGATCCCGACAAGGTTCGCATCGGTGTCGAACGGGCGCTGGCGGATCGGCCGGTTCCGCGAGGCTCGGTCGAGGACTTGATCGCCCGCGTGCACTCCTTCGTGCAGGCGGCGGGAGTCGAGGTCTCGAGTGACCAGATCGGAAGGGAAGTCCTTGACGGACTGCGCGACCTCGACGAGGTGGCCTACCTCCGGTTTGCGTCCGTCTATCAGGACTTCGCCGGCGCCGCCGACTTCGGTCGGGCGCTTGCGGAACTCGAAGAGGCCTGAGATCAGAACGATCGAACCAGGACCGCCGTGCGATCCAGTCCCGGGGTGAACGCGTCGAGTTCGGTGCTGAGCCAATCCCCGAACGCCGCCAGGGAGCGGTCGAGGGCGGCCATCACCGTTTCGGTGTTGGCGACCAGGTCGGCGGCCGCGGTAACCGCGGTAGTTGTGTTGTTACGTCGCAACGCGGCGACGTATTCCGGTTGCCACGTCTTCAACCAGGCAAGGTGAGCCTCAGCGGCTGCCTCGAACTCCTCGAGAAGCGGATCGTTCGGCAGCTCTGCGAGGACCGCTGCGGAGTCGGCCACCATGGCGGCGAGGGCCAGGCTCACGTTGTTCGCCGTTTCCGGACTCTCGGCACTGAGCGGCAGATCGGGTATTACGAAGAGATCCGTCGCTATGAGTCGCAGCTCGGCCACCTTGACGAACCGGTCGGCAATGGTGCCGGCGCGGGCGGCGATGAGTCCCAGCTCGTTGCGCACCGGAATGAGGTCTTCGAGGGCCTCGTCGGGGAGCCCGTTGGGAAGCCGGGGAAGGGGTTCGGCCGCGATCCTGCTGAGTTCGGCAGAGGCGCTCCCGAAGGCGCGAATCGACACCACCGTTCCCTCGATGATGTCCGGCGGAGACGCCGGATCGGTCAGGGGTGCGACGGCCGCCACGGCACCCGGCAGTGCCGCTTCGAGCGCCGCTACCGAAGCGGTGTAGGTGTCCAGACGTTCCGTTGCTTTCACGTCCGCGATGGAGGTCAGCCACCAACCGACACCCAGCGAAGCCGCAGCCAGGCCCAGCAGCACGACCACCACGGACCAGCGGAACGTGCGACCCACCGGGGGCGGCCCCCAGTGATCGGGAGCAGGCGTTGGTGCCGAAGGGTTGTGAGCGCGGGCAAGGCCCTCGAAGCGATCGAGCAGGCTCGACGGAGATTTGTCGTGGTTGTCGCTCATGCAGGTCCTCCGGGCGCGTTCGTATGCCGTTTCGCCCGCTGTAAGAATTGGCCCCACCTATGAAGATACCGTTGTTGCGGCTCGATAACGAGCTTCCTCTGCCCCGCCATTCCCATCGGGGCGACGCCGGCGTCGATTTGCATGCTCGTGAGGACTGCGCGCTCCGCCCCGGCGAGAGATACCGGATGCCCACCGGCATCGCCGTCGCCATCCCCGAAGGCTATGCCGGGCTGGTCGTTCCACGCAGCGGTCTGGCCGACCGGGAGGGGCTCAGCGTTGTGAATGCTCCCGGCCTGATCGATTGCGGCTATCGGGGTGAGCTGCAGGTGATCCTCGTGAATCTCGGGGCGGGGGAGATACAGCTGCAACGCGCAGACCGCATCGCTCAGCTCGTCGTCGTGCCCGTGGCCCACCAGGAATTCGTCGAAGTAGACCGGCTTCCGGCATCGATACGAGACGTCGGCGGCTTCGGAAGCA
>JBFIQU010000102.1:0-7522 GCA_041609395.1 Acidimicrobiia bacterium
AAACCGGCATCATCTCGTTCGAATCGGTAACGACTGCCCTCACCATGGCGGCGGCGGCTGCCGACGGTGCGTAGTAGGCGCTCCCCGTCTTGAGCAGGCCGACGATCTCGGCGCCGCCGCCCCTGGTGCGCTCGACGATCTCGTCGATCTCATCGGCAGCGAGGACATCCGAAAGCGGCTTACCTCCGACACGAACATGCGACGGCACCGGCACCATCGTCGGGCCGTGGCTACCGAGGGTCAACGCGTCGACCTCGAGGATGTCCACCCCGGCCTTCTCGGAAACGAAGTGCGCGAAGCGGGCACTGTCCAGCATCCCGGCCTGGCCGATCACCCGGTGCCGGGGCACCCCGGCCACATCCGCCGCCAGTGTCGTCATCTGATCGAGCGGATTGGTAACCACGATCACCACGGCATCGGGCGAGTGACCGATCACGCTGCGAGTCACGTCGGCGACGATGCGGGCGTTCGTTTCGAGGAGGTCCATGCGGCTCATGCCCGGCTTCCGCGGCAGGCCGGCGGTGATGACCACGACATCGCTCCCGGCCGTGTCGGCGTAGTCGTTGGTGCCCACGACCTTTGTTCGATACCGCTGCACTGGCCGGGCCTGGTTCATATCGAGGGCCAGACCCTGCGGGAGGCCCTCGACGATGTCCGTCATGACGACCTCGTCGACCAGATCGGCTTCGGCGAGGCGCTGTGCCGTGGTCGAGCCGTACTTACCGGCACCGACGACCGTGACCTTGCTCATGGTTCCTCCTCGCAGATGGCTCTGGCTTCAGGCTAATCACACCGGTGTCGGGCCCGGCCGCCTGCAATGCTCCGGGTGCGGACGGCGGGATGCCACAATCCGCTCGTGTATCGCCACGTGTCTCTGCTCGCAGCACTCGTGACCGTCAGCACAGCCTGCGTGGTCGGAACCGGGACCGCATACGACATCTCCGATCCCCAGACCTTGCGAGACCTGGGAGTCCCCGAAGTAACCGATCACCTCTGGGAACGTCCGGTCGGGGACGCAACGGTGAAGGGGCTCACAACTCGCGCCGACGCTGCGGAGCTGGCACTGCTCGGTGCCGCTCTTTCCGAGCTCCCCGGGGCGCTGCTCGATCGCGTGCGGTTGCGCCATATCATCCGCGCCCCCGACAGCGAGACCACCGATCCGCACGGATCGACACAGGCATTCGCTCGCGGACCGGACGTCTACCTGATCGATCGAACCTTCACCCAGTCCGGTGCAGACCGTTTCGGTCTCGCCGCCGTCCTGGCCCACGAATTGACCCACGTGGGTCAGTTCGACCAGCTCGAGGCTGCGTACATCGAGAGCGTGATCGACGGGTCCGTCGAACTCGACCTGGAGGGCACCTCGGAGCTGGTCGAGGACTTCGCCGGAGCGGTGGGGTGGCGCAAGACCGGAAGCGGCCCATCGGCCGTGTGGACGCTCTCCGACCCGAGGGGAACGACCGGCTACGGCGCCACCAATCCCCATGAGGACATGGCCGAATCGGTGGCCTTCGTGGTCACCGGGCGCGCAGGCTGGCTGTCGGAGGACCGGGTGGCATGGGTCGAGGAGTGGCTGGGCGAGCCGGCCGAGCGTCTCGCCCAGGGGAACCCCTGGATACCGGCGGGAGCCGAGGAACTGGCGAGCGCCGACGCCATCTACGACGAGACCGCAGTCGCGCGATTGAACGCCCGGAACGTCGAACCGCAGTACTGGCTCCTCGAAGCCTCCTCGCCCGCCGGTGAGGACCTCGCCAAGCAGATAGACCTGGAACTACGCCGGCGCGGCTTCGGCGGCCAGATGCTCCCCATCGACGACGGGCGGGTCGCCCGCTGGGGAGGCACGTACGTGCGCGGTGACGGTCTCCACCTCCGGGCCGAACTGTGGGATTTCCGGATGCAGACCGGATTCAGCCGTGCGCCCGACCGGCCCCTGTTGAGTTACGTGGCGCTGTGGTAACGGCTGCGGACGTCGGCGCCGCGCGCCCCCGGGTCTACCGGTACGCCGTGGCGACACCGCTCGTGGAAGCACCCGGGCTCGGCGCTGCAATGAAGAACGAGGCGGGGCAACCGACGGGGTCTTTCAAGATCCGGGGAGCCGCATCGAAGATCCTGGCGTTGTCGCCGTCGGAGCGGGAGCGGGGAATCGTCGCCGTGTCGAGTGGTAATCACGGGCGGGCCGTCGCCCACGTTGCCGCCGGCGAAGGTATCCGCGCCGTCGTCTGCATCACCACCCGTGTTCCCGACGTGAAGGCCGACGCCATCCGGGCGTCCGGCGCCGAGGCCCGCATCGCGGGCGACACCCAGGACGACGCCGAAGCCGAAGCGATTCGACTGCGAGACCACGAAGGCATGACCTACGTGCATCCGTTCGACGACCCGCTCGTCATTGCGGGGCAAGGAACCATCGGACTCGAGATCGCAGAGCAGGTGCCCGATGTCGACGAGATCGTGGTGCCCCTCTCTGGAGGCGGACTGATCTCGGGCATCGCGCTCGCCGTCAGGGCGGAGCGGCCGACATGTCGCATCGTCGGCGTCTCTCAGGACCGCGGCCCGGCGATGGTCGCGGCCTTGCGGGCCGGGCATATCGTTGCGGTCGAGGAGCAGGACACGCTCGCCGACGCCCTCGCCGGGGGCCTGGGGATCGAGAACCACAACACGCTGCGCCTATGCCGCGAGCTCGTCGACGCCGTTGCACTCGTCTCCGAGACCGAAATCGCATCGGCCATGGCCTGGACCTACAGGAACACCGGGCTGATGCTCGAGGGCGGCGGCGCGGTCGCGATCGCGGCGGTATTGACCGGCAAGGTCGAGGCCGGGTCGCGTACGGTGGCCGTCGCCAGCGGCGGCAATGTAGATCCGCAGCGATTCCAGGAAATACTGGCGAACGCGTAGCGAACCGGAGTCGGGGTTGTGGTTGGGGTCCGCTACATACGCTCCACCATTGCGGCGGCAAACTCGGACGTCTTGACCTCCCGCGCGTCGTCCATGAGCCGCGCGAAGTCGTAGGTCACGATCTTGTCGGCGATGGTGGCTTCCAGGCTCGACTCGATGAGGTCGGCAACCTCGGTCCACCCCATGTATCGGAACATGTTCGCGCCCGACAGGATGACCGACCCCGGGTTGACTTTGTCCATCCCGGCGTACTTCGGAGCCGTGCCGTGAGTGGCCTCGAAGATGGCGTGCCCGGTGTCGTAGTTGATGTTGCCGCCGGGTGCGATCCCGATGCCGCCGACCTGGGCGGCCAGGGCGTCGCTGATGTAGTCGCCGTTGAGGTTCATGGTGGCAACCACGTCGTACTCGGCGGGGCGCGTCAGGATCTGCTGCAGGAACGCATCGGCGATCGAATCCTTCACCAGCAGCTTGTCGCCGGCATCTCCCCCCGAGTCCTCCCACGAGACTGCGACCTCGGCGAACTCCTCTCGCACCAGCTCGTAGCCCCACGACCGGAAGGCGCCCTCGGTGAACTTCATGATGTTGCCCTTGTGGACCAGGGTGACCGAGTCCCGCTTGTTGGCGAGGGCGTACCTGATGGCGGCGCGGATGAGACGCTTGGAGCCGGTTTCCGACACCGGCTTGACACCGAGGCCGGAGTCGCGGCGGATTTCCCACCCGTACGTCTCCTGCAGGAAATCGAGCAACTGGGCAGCACGTTCGGTGCCGGCTTCGAGCTCCTTGCCCGCGTAGACATCCTCGGTGTTCTCACGGAAGATGACCATGTCGACGAGTTCCGGATGCTTGACCGGGGACGGAACGCCGCGGTACCAGCGGACCGGACGCAGGCAGACGTACAGATCGAGGATCTGGCGCAAGGCAACATTGAGCGAGCGAATCCCGCCGCCGACCGGAGTGGTGAGGGGACCCTTGATCCCGACGAGGTGGTCGCGAAAGGACTCCACCGTTGATTCCGGAAGCCACTCCCCCGTCGCATCGAACGACTTCTGGCCGGCCAGCACCTCGACCCACGAAACCTCCTTGGCACCCCCTGAGGTCTTGGCGACGGCGCTGTCGAACACGTGCCGGGAGGCGCTCCAGATGTCGGGCCCGATGCCATCGCCCTCGATGAACGGGATCAACGGGTTGTCGGGTACGTGAAGGCCGTCGGGGCCCATGGTGATCTTGGCGGGCATGCTGGGCTGCTCTCCTGGATTTGGGGTCGGATTATCCCACGCCGGCACGCCGCTCGGCGAGGCCGACCGTGTTGGCGAGCAAGCATGCGATCGTCATCGGGCCGACGCCACCGGGCACGGGGGTGATGGCTCCGGCGACGTCACCGACGGAGTCGAAGTCGACGTCGCCCACCAGGCCGTCCTCGGTGCGAGTGATGCCGACGTCGACCACGGTGGCTCCCGGCTTGATCCAGCCGGCGTCGACCAGGCGGGGGACACCGACGGCCGCCACCAGGATGTCGGCGGTCCGGCACAGCTCCGGCAGCTCGGGCGTCCGGCTGTGCGCCTGAACGACGGTCGCGTCGGTTCCTTTGGCCCCGAGGAGCAGAGCAAGAGGACGGCCGACGAGGAAACTGCGACCTACGACGACGGCGCGCCGCCCGGCCGTCTCGATCCCGTAGTGCGCCAGCATCCGCATCACGCCTTGCGGAGTGGCGGCTACCGGGCCCGACTGCTGCTGGACCAGGCGACCGAGGCTGAACGGATGCAGCCCGTCGGCATCTTTGGCCGGATCGATGGTCTCGACTGCACGCGGACCGTCGAGATCACCCGGGAGTGGCAGCTGCAGGATCATCCCGTCGACGCGGGAATCAGCGTTCAACTCGGCTATCGCAGCGGCCACGTCGGCCTGTGTCGCCGTCGCCGGCAGGTGGCGATCGATGGAGATCATCCCTGCCGTCTCGGCGGCCTTGTGCTTGTTGCGGACATATACGGCGGACGCCGGATCGTCGCCGACCATGAGTGTCGCCAGCCCCACGCTGAAACCTGCTGCGGCAAGGGCGGCGACGCGATCGCGGACCTCGCTCCTGACCGTCGTCGCTACTTCCTCTCCGGCGAGTATGCGGGCGCTCAATGCCGGAACCTTCGCGTGCCGGTGAAGACCATGGCGACGCCTCGCTCGTCGGCGGCAGCGATGACTTCGTCGTCTCGTCGCGAGCCCCCGGGCTGGACGACCGCACGGACTCCGGCATCGGCGAGAACGTCGAGGCCGTCACGAAAGGGGAAGAACGCATCGCTGGCGGCGGCGGCCCCGACGGCTCGTTCTCCGGCGCGCGCCACGGCACGTTCGGCGGCCCCGACCCGGCTCTGATCGCCCGCCCCGACGCCGACCGCGGCCCGGCCGGCCGCAACCACGACGGCATTCGACTTCGTTGCGCCGGCCACCGTCCACGCAAAGCGGAGGTCGGCGTGTTCGGAGTCCGAGGGAGCCGTCCGTGTCACGACCTTCCACTCACCGAATCCGGTGTCGCCGGCCCGGCCCTGAGCGACGAACCCTCCCTCGAGCCGCTTCAGATCGAGGTCCTCCCCCGCAAACGCGGGCGCCTGAATGAGGCGGAGGTTCTTCTTGGCAGACAGCAACTCGACGGCGGCCGGGTCGAAGCCCGGGGCCACCACCACCTCGACGAAGACGCCGGCGATTTGCTCGGCGGTCCCGGGGTCGATCGTGCGATTCGTGGCAACGATCCCCCCGAACGCCGATAGTGGATCACAGGCCCAAGCTGCGCGAAACGCCTCCGGCAGATCGACTCCGAGAGCGGCGCCGCACGGATTCGTGTGCTTGACGATGACGGCCGCCGGATCGTGGAACCGGCCGGCGAGCTCCCAGGCCGCCTCGGCGTCCAGGTAATTGTTGAACGACATCGCTTTGCCCTGGAGTATCTCGGCCGAGGCCCACCAGGGCGCGGCGCCCCGCTCGACATACAGCGCCGCGTCCTGGTCAGGGTTCTCTCCGTACCGCAGCATCTCGATCCGTCGCAACGGGACCACGAGGTCCTCAGGAAGCAGATCACCACGAGCCAGCCACCGTGAGATCGCAGCGTCGTACGCCGCGGTGCGGGCGAACGCGCGCCGTGCGAGCCGAAGGCGATCGTCGGCTGTGAGGCCGTCGCCCGACACCGCATCCGCGACGGCGGCGTAGTCCGCCGGATCAACAACGACCGCCACGCGAACGTGGTTCTTCGCTGCAGCACGAATCAGCGCAACGCCGCCGATGTCGATCTGTTCGATGATGTCGGCGTCGGGGGCGTCGGCGGCGACCGTTTCCTCGAACGGGTAGAGGTTGACGACGACGAGATCGATAGGCCGGATACCCTCCCGGGCCAGATCGGCGGCATGCCCGGGCTGAGCCAGATCGGCCAGGATTCCCCCGTGGATCGCCGGGTGCAGCGTCTTGACCCGCCCCCCGAGCATCTCCGGACTGCCGGTGACATCGGCGACGGGAGTTACCGGTATGCCCGCCCCGGCGATGGCCGCTGCAGTGCCACCGGAGGCGATCAGCTCTACGCCGGCGGCAGCGAGGCTGCGGGCGAAGTCGACCAGGCCCGTCTTGTCGGCGACGGCGAGCAGAGCGCGTTGCACAGCCACGCGATCGGTCATCGATCGGTTCTCCAAACGGTGCGCCCTTCGATCGAGAGCGATCCGGAGGCGAAGTCGGCGATCACCTGCGGATAGAGCCGGTGTTCGACTTCTTGAAGCCGTGCGTGGAGCGATTCGACGGTGTCCCCGGGTAGGACCGGGACCGGCTCCTGAGCGATGATCGGCCCGTGATCGACCTCTTCGTCGACGAAGTGGATCGTGACGCCGGTCACTTTGACACCGTGATCGATGGCACGCTCCACGGCCTGCGCTCCCGGGAACGCCGGCAGCAGGGCTGGGTGGACGTTCAGAATCCGGTTCGGAAATCGCTCGATGGCCTCGGCGCCCAGGATTCGCATGAACCCGGCGAGAACGAGCGCCGTCGCTCCCGCTTCTTCAGCAGCTTCGCAGATCGCCTTTGTGAAGAGGCCCCGGTCCCGATACTCGGACCACGCCACGACCTGCGCAGGAATGCCTGCCGCCCGGGCGCGGCCCAGGGCGCGCACGCCGGGGCGATCGGAAATCACCGACACGATCTCCACAGGAAACGCCTCGCCGCGGGCGTCGATGAGCGCCTGCAGATTGGTCCCGTTCCCGGAGACGAGAACGGCGATGCGTGTCACGTCGGAGCCCTCCTCGCCCGCCGGGGCCGGAGGATAGGCGGGGCGTCCGGCACACCGGTTTCCAGGCCCCATGGGACCGGGATGGCTTCCGATCCGGGCACCTCACGTTCGGGACCGGCGTACGCGTCCGCCACGCTCGCTCGCCAGGAGGAGCAGTGCGGGCTTGTCGATCCTGACCACACCACACTCGACTTCGAACGGGTAGCCGGCCCGGGCCGACGACGACCCGCCCCGCCGTCCCTTCGGCCGAGCGGAGACGCGCCGCCGGTTCATCTGACACACTGGTGCCGATGGCGCGAACTCGAATCACACGGCTCGACCCTCCCCTGGCGGTGATCTTCGCCGGCTACCGGGTGCTGGCCGCGATCTGGTTCACCA
>JBFIQU010000103.1:0-7393 GCA_041609395.1 Acidimicrobiia bacterium
CCGAACTCGAATACGGTGACAGCGGTGCGCGGAGTTTCGTGTCCGTGCAGGGCTCGCTGGCCATGTTCCCGATATGGGCCTTCGGTTCGGACCAACAGAAGGAGCAATGGCTGCCGGCGATGGCCGCCGGCGAGGCGATCGGGTGTTTCGGGCTCACCGAGGCCGACTCCGGCAGTGACCCGGCGTCGATGCGAACTCACGCCCGGCGCGACGGTTCCGATTGGGTGCTCAACGGATCGAAGATGTGGATCACGAACGGGGGCATTGCGGATGTGGCCATCGTGTGGGCCCGCACGGATGACGGCATCAGGGGATTCGTGGTACCGACGGACACCGAGGGGTTCAGTGCCAACGACATCCATCTCAAGCTGTCGCTGCGGGCATCGGTCACCTCGGAACTCGTTCTCGACGACGTTCGCCTGCCGGGGGACGCCGTGCTTCCCGACGTCGCCGGCATGAAGGGCCCGCTGTCGTGCCTGAACGAGGCCCGGTTCGGCATCCTCTTCGGTGCGGTCGGCGCCGCCCGGGCGTGCTACGAATCGGCCCTGGACTACAGCGTGACACGCCGCCAGTTCGACAAGCCGATCGGCGCGTTCCAGCTCACGCAGCGGAAGCTCGTCGACATGATGGTGGCGGTCAACAGGGGGATGCTCGTCGCGCTGCACATCGGGCGAATGAAGGACGGCGGCACTGTGGCCGCCGAGCACATCAGCTTCGGCAAGCTCGACAACGTGCGAATGGCGCTCGATGTGGCACGCTCCGCCCGCAGCATCCTCGGTGCGAACGGCATCACGCTGGAGTACCCGGTGATCCGCCACATGAACAACCTCGAATCCGTGTTCACCTACGAAGGCACGAACGAGATCCACAGTTTGATCCTTGGACAGGCGATCACCGGCCTGAACGCGTTCGGCTGAGCTCGCAACTCCAACCCCAACTCCGACGCCGACTGCCGGGGCGCGGGTTGGGGTCGGGGTTCGGGGCCGGATCGCTACCCTCCCGACCATGACCGACTTCTCCTGGGCTCCGATCCTGTCCCGGCTCATGGCCGGTGACGACGTGACGGAGGTCGACGCCCGCGCCGCCATGGACGAGGTGATGAGCGGCCGGGCTAGCCCGGCGCAGATCGCAGCGTTCATCGTCTCGCTGCGCACCAAGGGTGAGACGGCCGAGGAGATGACCGGTCTCGTCGAGGCGATGCGCGACGCCATGGTTTCTGTCGACATCGGAGAGACGGTCGTCGACACTGCCGGAACCGGCGGCGACAAGTCCGGATCGTTCAACATCTCGACGACCGCAGCCTTCGTCGCTGCGGGAGCCGGCGCCAAGCTGGCGAAGCACGGAAACCGGGCGGCCTCCTCCAAGACCGGATCCGCCGATGTTCTCGAGGAGCTCGGCTTCAACATCGAACTCGAGCCGGAGGCGACGGCACGGATGGTGCGGAAAGCCGGTTTCGGCTTCTTCTTCGCACCCCGCTACCACCCGGCGATGCGCCACGCCGCTCCGGTTCGCCGGGAATTGGGGGTACCGACCGTGTTCAACTTCCTCGGTCCACTCTGTAATCCGGCTGGAGCGAAACGACAGGCGCTGGGGGTTTCCGATCCGCGTATGGCGGAGCGGATGATCCGGGTTCTCGCCAACCTCGGTTCGGAGTTTGCATTCGTGTACTACGGGGAGGACGGCCTCGACGAACTCACGACAACCGGGCCCTCCTACATCTATCGCCTTCGGAACGGAGAGATCACCCACGCCGAATTCACGCCGGAGGACTTCGGCGTGCCCCGCGCGACGCTGGACGATCTGCGCGGCGGCGACGCCGCCGAGAACGCCGCGATCACACGGTCGGTGTTGGAAGGCGAACCCGGCCCCGCCCGTGACGTGTCGCTCATCAATGCCTCGGCCGCCATCGTGGCGGCGGGGCTGGCACCGGGATTCGTCGAAGGTGTTGCGCGCGCCGCGGCCGCTATCGACTCCGGTGCCGCCCTCGGCGCCATGGAGCGTGCTGCCGCCATGTCCCGCGAGCCGGCGCAGGGCTGAAGTCGCCGCATGGCTGATCCCGTCGACACGAAATCCGGGAACCGGCGAAGAGCGGGGAGCGTCTGAAGAAGCGTGCGAAGGGGTATCCACGTCATCATCGTCTCGGCCATGCTCGCCGTCGTGGCCGCGTCACCGGCGCTGGCGCAGTCGGCGCCGGTCACCATGCGGGCCAGTGTTGGCATTTCCGGGTTCGTGAACCCGGTTGCGCCGACCCGCATCGTCGTCGACGTGACCGCAACAGAACTGTTCGTCGGCATCCTCGAGGTCAGGCCGGGAAGCCTGCAGATCGCAGTCCCGGTCGAGGTTCCCGCCGGGACCACGAAGACCTATGAAGTCGACATCCCTGCCGTCGAATCGTCGCGTACGATCCGGGTCCGGTTGCTCGACGGCGACACGGAGCTGGTCTCCGAGCGGCTGCGGACGTCCATCGCCAAGGACGAGCTCCTCGTGGGGGTGATGGAAGGAGGCCCGAAGACGACTCTGGGCACGGCTCGCACCAATCCGCTCCAGACCGTCGTCACCCCCCTGGACGTCGGTACCGCCGACTTCGGTCCCGGGCTGAACGTCCTGCCCTACCTCACCGGGCCCGCCGGTTTCGTCAGCGGCCTCGACGAAGACGCCCGGAATGCCGTTGCGAACTGGATCAAGGGTGGAGGACGCCTGGTGGCCACTGCCGCCGATGCGCTGGCACTCGACGTGGGTCCCGGTGGCGTGGCGCTCGATGGTTCCGAGGCAACCGTCACTCGGGTCGGTGCCGGCGAGATCGTCGTGGTCGACGATCCCACCACTCTCGATGCTGCGGCGTGGCAGCCCGTGCTGCGCGATGTCGCCCCCTTCCGCATCGGCGACACGATCCAGGAATTCGGAGGGGGCTTCGAGCTGCTCAATGCGGCAACGGCCGGCAGCAGTGCGAAGGTCCCGGCCTTGCCGTGGCTGCTCGGCGGTATCGCGTTGTTCGTCGTGCTCGTCGGTCCGGTCAACTTCATGGTCCTGCGCCGCCTCGGCAAGCCGGAGCTGGCCTGGCTCACCGTTCCTGCCCTGAGCCTCGTCTTCGTCGCCGGATTCTGGTTCGCCGGCAGGGAACAAATCGACGACTTCACCGTGAACCAGGCCGCCGTCGTGGTGGATACCGACCTGGGCACCACTTCGCGCGGCGTGATGACTCTGCAGACCGAGCGCGGCGGTGCCCACATCCTGTCGCTGCCTGCCGACTGGTCGGCCGTGCCGCTCAGCTTCGGTGCGACGTCGGCTGCCTCGACTCGCATCGAGCCGGCCACGGATGCCACCAACGTGAAGTTCGATCTCGTCGATCTCGGTGTCGGTGCCGTGCAGACGCTGTACGAGACCGAGGTCACACCGTTCAGCGCCGCCGGCCGCATCGAGTCCGGAACCATCCACGTCGATGTAACGAATGAATCCGACGTCACCTTCTGGACGTGGGGCGTCTTGTTCAACGGGCGTGTGGCTCGTGGCTCCGGTGCTCTGGCACCCGGGGACAGCGGCTCGGTATCGGTCCGGGGCGGGGCCGGCTTTCGCGGCGGCGGGGCAATCGCCGACGCCGTGTCGTCGTCGATTCGATTCGACGAGTTGGGGCGTCCCGATCGGTCGTACGAGTCGATCTGGCCGTTGAGCCAGAACTTCGAGTACCTCGAACCCTCCCTCGCACCGGATTCCGCCTTTGTCTTCGGGTTCACCGACGAGTACTCGACTCCGGTCGAGGTCGACGGGCGGGCGACGCAGGCGGTGGGGGTGGCCCTCATGGCGAAGCAGGTCGATCTGGATCCGGCCGCCCGCTACCAGCTCGGCTATGTGGTGCCCCAGGTGCTGTCCGTCGAAGGCGCCAACTTCGTCGAGCAGTACTTCTCCGACATCTACGCCTACGGTGCCGACGCGGTGTATTTCTCGTACCGGCTTCCGGCCGGGGGCGTACCCGGCACGGCTCGTTTCCTCGGGGGCCTGCCGTTTCAGACGGCCGAGGCCTATGACTGGCAGAGTGGGGAGTGGGTGCCGATCGCCTGGAACACCGAGGTGACGCTCGGGTCGACGGTCTCGGCCGCCGGCGATGTGATCGTTCGCGGCCTGCGTGACGGCAGTCGCGGCGAGGACGTCGGGTTCAACGTCGGCCAGTTCAGCATGAGGTGGAGCACCTGATGTTGGTTGAGTTTTCTTCGGTCGAGAAGCGGTACGGCGACGTGAAAGCGCTCGACGGTGTCGACCTCGTCGTGCCCGACGGCGCCACGCTCGGTCTCGTCGGCCCCAACGGGGCCGGCAAGACGACCTCGATGCTCATCATGACGTCGCTGTTGACCCGTGACGGCGGGTCGGTACGGATCGGTGGTATCGATCCCCAGAGCGACCCGAAGTCGGTGCGGCGCGTGGTCGGCTACATGCCCGACTTCTTCGGGGTGTACGAGGGATTGCGGGCCCGGGAGTACCTGGACTTCTTTGCGGCGGCCCACAAGATCCGGCCCGCCGCCCGCCCGGCGGTGGTCGCCGACCTGCTGGCGTTGGTGGATCTCGAGGACAAGGCCGATGCCGACGTCAACGGCCTGTCGCGGGGTATGAAACAGCGCTTGTCGCTGGCCCGAGCCCTGGTCCACGATCCGCAGCTGCTGATCCTCGACGAACCGGCCTCGGGGCTCGATCCCCGGGCCCGGGTGCACTTTCGCGAACTCATCGCCGAACTGGGCCGCATGGGTCGAACCGTGGTGATTTCCTCGCACATCCTGTCCGAACTCGAGGGGATTTGCAGCCACCTCGCCATCGTCGACAACGGGCAAGTCCTGGCGCAAGGCACGATCGACGAGATTCAGGCCCGCCTCACCGCTCACCGCCGGGCTGTGGTGCGGGTTCCGATAGAAGCGCTGCCCGTCGCTGAGGACTTCTTGCGCGATCGCGCCGAGGTCGAGGCCGTCACGGTCGAGCGCGACCACATCGCGTTCAGCTTTGCCGGCGACGACGCGGCGTCGGCCGTCCTCTTGGCGGCCGCCGTTGAGCACGGGGTTCCGGTGTCGGAGTGGCGGCTGCAGAAGGCCGGTCTCGAAGAGTTGTTCCTTCAGATCACCGAGAATGGAAGCAGGTCATGAACCCCGTCGCGCAACGCGAACTCAGCGAGCGATTCCGCACTCTGCGATCACCGATCATGCTCAGCCTCTGGGTACTGACCGCAGGCGGGATCACCTTTCTCGCGTATCTGTTCGCTCGTGCCCGTGTCGACGATCAGCTCGCTTACTACGGGTTCGGCGGGGGCGGTTCGGTACTGGCCTCGGCGTCGATGGGCCGCTTCATGCTGCATGCCATCCTGCTGGCGCTGCTCACCGCCGTGGTCCTCGTCGTGCCGGGACAAGCGGCCGTGTCGGTCGTTGGCGAGCGGGAGCGTCAGACGCTGCCGCTGCTGCAGGTCAGCCAGCTCTCGGCGCGCAGCATCGTGATGGGGAAGCTGGCGTCGTCGCTCGCCTACATCTTGCTTCTCCTCGTCGCCACCACGCCTCTCCTCGTCGTTCCGGTTCTGCTCGGAGGTGTGACGCTGTGGCAGGTGCTCGCAGGTGTCGCGATGATCGTCGTCAGCGCCGTCATGCTCGGTGCCGTGTCGCTGTGGGTCTCGGCCCGTGCCAAGAGCGTCCAGGGCGCCGTCGCCGGGTCCTATTTGTGGACGGTGGTGCTGACCGGCTTCACCCTCGTCGTGCTGGTGGCGGAGATCCTGCTCGCCGGGCCGTCGGTCTACCAGACCCGGTTCGACGGGCCGTTGCCGCGCGATCAGGGCCGCGAGCTGTACGCATCGTGGCTCAATCCCTACATCGGAATGGTCGACGCCTCCTCGGACCCGCTGCAGTTCTCCTCCGAACTCGTGGACTCGCCCTACGACCCGTTCAAACGGGTGCTCTTGAAGCGGCAGGGATACTCGTTCGACGTGACCGGTGGTTCCAGCTTCTTCCCGTCGGAGGTCTTCTTCGAGCGGGGCTTTGTCGGGGATGCGGGGTTCGGCTTCGTCGAGCCGGGCGTGACCTCGGGGCAGAACAATGCGAGGGAACCGATTCGCGGTTCCGTGTGGCCCAAGAACCTGGCGTTCCAGGTCGTCATCGCCGGGATTGCTCTCACGCTGGCCTCGCGCCGCATTCGCGTCCCGGCAGGACGTGTTCGCAGTGATGGTTCCGGAGGTGACAGTGCCTGAGTCCATTCATCTCTTGTTGCGGCGGGCGCGTCGCAAGCTGCTTGCCGGTGATCTGTCGGTGCGGCTGGTCGCTTTCATCGGAATCGCGGCGGCGGCCGGAGCTGTGCTGCTGGCCGTGGCGCGCCGGGTCGTCGTTCCCTGGGCGGAACCGGCCGTGGTCGCGGCGGCGGTGGCGGCGGTGGTGCTCGCAGTCACCGTCACCATCTGGCGGCGGCCGTCGAACCAGCGCACCGCCCTCGAGGTCGACATCCGGCTCGAGGGCCGGGATCGCATCTCGACGGCGGTCGAGCTCTCCGCAATGGAATCGCGGTCGGGTCTCGGTGATCGCCAGATCGAGTCGGCGGCAGCATGGGCCAGCGGACGGACGCTGGATCGCTTCGGCAGCGTCGGCCCGTCGCGACGCCTCGTCGTGCTCGCCGCCATCGCGGTCGGAGCGGCATTGCTGCTGGCGATTCCGTCGTCGCCCGCCGACGCCAGGCTGCGAGACCGCCAGGCGATCGAAGACATCCTGGACCGTGAGGCGGACCGGATCGAGGCCATTGCCGGCACGACAAAGGATCCGGCGACACGTGACGAACTGCTGCGGGCCGCCGAGGAACTGCGCAACGCCGCCAGCCTCGAAGACGCCATCCGTCAGCTGGGAGAAACCCGGCAACAACTCAACGATGCGGCCGATCCGGCAGCGCTGCCGCTCAACACAGCGCTCGCCGGCCTGGACAAGAAGCTCGAGCAGGACCGGCTCGGCGCAGGCCAGTCGGCGGCCGAGCAACTTCGCGATCTCGCCGATCGAGCGGGTTCCCTGACTCCCGAGGAGCGAACGCAGGCCGCACAGACCATCGCCGACCTCGCCGAGGCGGTCGCCGGCGTGGACGCCGATCTGTCCAAAGCACTCGAGGACGCCGCCGACGCGCTTGCCGGAAACGGAGATCCGTCCGATGCGTTGCGCGACGCAGCTGATCGGCTCGACGCGGCCGCCGATCGTGTCGCGGCGCAGGGCGATCGCACTGATGCGCAAGCCGCCGTCCGCGATGCCCAGCAGAATCTCGCGGACCAGCAGGCCCAGAACCAGGGGAACAATCCGGGTCAGGGGAACAACCCGGGTCAGGGGAACAATCCGGGTCAGGGGAACAATCCGGGTCAGGGGAACAATCCGGGTCAGGGGAACAATCCGGGTCAGGGGAACAA
>JBFIQU010000104.1:0-7389 GCA_041609395.1 Acidimicrobiia bacterium
CCGGATCGGTCTCGGCCACCGCGGACTCGACGTCCGCCGGCGCCCCCCCTGCGCCGGCCACCGCAGCAGCGGTGAGGAGGTTCACAAAACCGTGGCGGTGGCCGCGAATGTCCGGATCGAAGTGGCGGACGGGATGGTGCAACCCCGCAGTCGCCTTGAACGGCACCCGCAGCCGCACTGCTTCGTGGATGAAGGCGGCAACGGTCGTCGCCGACGGGAACGCAGCCGCGTTCGTTCCCCCGCATCGCAGCTTGGCGCCCACGCCGGGGCCACAGGAGGCGAGAGCGGCCAACCCGCGGTAGACGGCATCGTGCGGGATCTCTGCAAAGACCGGAGTGACCACGGCGGCCAGCTCTGAGATCGCCCGCACTCCTGCCGCCGGATCGTCGGGCATGCGAGCTTCCACCGCTGCCACCGGGACCGCTGCCGACGATATGAAATCTTTGACGGCGACGAGATCGTCCTGCAGCGCGACGGGGTCGCTCAGATCGGCAGTGATCAATGCACTCACGCGCCCTTCATCGAGCTCGCCGAGCTCATGGAGGCGAGAAGCCGGGCAGATGAACCGATCGACGATCCAGGACTCGGATCCCGAGCGTGCCCGCCGGTACCCGGCGATGGCATCGCCCATATCGAGGGATGCAGGTGGGAACAGCCCCGCGTAGTCGATGAGCCCGGCGAGAGCCATCGTCCGAACATCGTGCGCCGATGTGGTTGGCATGACGGTCCGGTACGGTAGCCCGTCGTGGCCGCCCGCCGATCGCAGTGCCTCGATGAACACACGGGTCGGGGTCTGGCGTAAGGTTGTCGAAGATGACCTCGAAGGGAGCCGGACGATGACCAAACCGCCCGACGTCGCCGCTCGAGCCAAAGCCATGGCCGAGCAAGACCCGTTCAAGCTCAAGGGCTTCTCCCACCTCGAATGGTGGGTCGGCAACGCGTTCCAGACGGCCCAGTTCTTCAGAGCAATGTTGGGTTTTCAGATCATCGGATACCGCGGGCCCGAGACGGGAGTGCGGGACACGGCCTCCTATCTGCTCGCCTCGGGCGACATCCGGTTCGTGGTGACGGGTTCGATGCGGCCGGACCACCCGGTGTCGCACCACGTCCTGGCACACGGACCCGGAGTCCACGACGTGGCGCTTGCGGTCCCGGATGCCGAGGAGGCGTTCGACCTCGCCGTCGCCCGGGGCGCCGAGGTCGCGTACAAGCCGACGATCGTCGAGACCGACCGGGGACGAGCGGTGATGGCCGGGATCAAGGCGTACGGTGACACCGTCCATTCCCTCGTCGACTGCGACGGCGAGCTACCCGACTTCGAGCCGCGCGCCGACGAGATCGCCGACCCTGTAGGTCTGGAATACATCGACCACGTCGTGGCCAACGTCGAACTCGGGAAGATGAACGAGTGGGTGGAGTGGTACGAGCGGGTGTTCGGGTTCACGATGCTGCGCCACTTCGACGACGAGGCAATCTCGACGGACTACACCGCTCTCATGTCGAAGGTCATGTGGGATGGAACCGGCATCATCAAGCTCCCGATCAACGAACCGGCTGAAGGCCTGAAGCGATCGCAGATCGACGAGTACCTCATGTTCTACGGGTCGGCGGGGGTCCAGCACATTGCCATGGCCACGAGCGACCTGCAGGCCACCGTGGAGAAGACGAATGCACGCGGTCTGCAGACACTGAAAGTTCCGGGGACGTACTACGAGGAGCTTCCGAATCGCATACCCGATCTCGACGCGGACATCGACCGGCTGCGCACCCTCGGGATCCTGGCCGACGCCGACGAAGGCGGGCATCTTCTGCAGATCTTCACCAGGATGCTGCAAGACCGGCCGACGGTGTTCTTCGAGTTCATCGAACGCCGCGGCGCCACCGGATTCGGCCTCGGCAACTTCAAAGCGTTGTTCGAAGCGATCGAACGAGAGCAGGAGAAGCGAGGCAACCTCTGACCGGGTGCCGCGACTGATGCCGGAGGCCCCGGCCGTAGAACTGGTCGAGGTCGGCCCCCGCGACGGCTTGCAGGCCGAGCCCCAGATCCTGTCCACCGCGGACAAGGTGGAGCTGGGCCGCCGCCTCCATGCGGCAGGTCTACGCCGGATCGAAACCGCGAGTTTCGTCCATCCCGGGCTCGTGCCCCAGATGGCCGACGCCGAAGCCGTAGCGAACGAACTCGCTTCCCCCGGCATCATCCAGATCGGCCTCGTGCTGAATCGTCGCGGTCTGGAGCGGGCACTCGCTACCCCGGTGCAAGAGATCAACTTCGTCGTCCCGGCGTCGGACGGGTACGCCGCCCACAACCAGAACTCGACAGTCGAAGCGACGATGGGCGACGTCGAGATGATGATCCCGACGGCCGTCGCCGCGGGCCGCACCGCGAGCGTCACGATCAGCGTCGCGTTCGGTGATCCGTTCGACGGACGAGTGCAGCCGGGGCGGGTCGTCGAGCTGGCGGCACGGAGCACGGCGGCCGGGGCCGGCGAGATCGCCCTCGGTGACACCATCGGGGCTGCGGTGCCGCCGGCAGTCGAAGATCTCATCGGCGCGGTGCGCGATCAGCTCGGCTCCGATACGAGACTGCGCTGCCACTTCCACAACACGAGGAACACCGGCTACGCCAACGTGGTAGCGGCAACGGGCGCCGGCGTCGACGCGCTGGACACGGCCGTCGGTGGATACGGAGGCAGCCCGTTTGCCCCGAACGCAGGCGGCAACGTGGCAACCGAAGACGTCGCCCACCTCCTGCAGCGAATGGGCGTCACCACGGGAGTCGACGTCGCGGCCGTAGTCGCCACCGCCCAGTGGCTGCAGCCTCGGCTTGGAACGCCTCTGCGGTCGATGATCCCGCATGCCGGGACGTTCCCCGGCTGAGAGTTCAGCGGATGTCCTCGATCCCGGCGCGCACCGTGCGTGCCGTGCGTCCCCACACCCACAGGGCGAGGTTGCCCAGCACCACCAGCCAGGCCAGGGGGAACAGCCATGCGCTCACCCAGCCTGGCTCGTCACCAAACACCGCCCAGATGAACAGGGCGATCAGGAGAAGGGACGGGACCGACCAGATCACCCGCGCCCGCCGCTGCGCCGCCGTGAGGCGCTCCCACCGTTCTGCGAAGTGCGTGCCGTGTCCCTCTGCCACGAGCGCAGGGTACCGGCCGGCACCCCCCGGCTGGGTAGCCTCCCTCCATGCCGTACGTAGACCCGATCCCTCCCGACGAGGCAGCCGGTGCGTTGCGGCGGGAGTACGACGCCGCCGTCGCCCGGTCCGGGCGCATCTGGAACATCGTCTCGATCATGAGCCACAATCCCGAGGTTCTGCGCGAGTCGATGCGGATGTACCGGTCCGTCATGTTCGGATCGTCACCGCTCACCCGGGCGCAGCGAGAAATGCTCGCAGTGGTGACATCACAGGCCAACGGCTGCGATTACTGAGTGCGGGCGCATCTTCACGATCTCCGGTCGGAGATCGACGACACCGAACTCGCTGACCAGATCGCGGCCGACTGGCGCACTGCCGCCGTCGACCCGGCGACCGCAGCCCTCCTCCGGTACGCCGACAAGCTGACGCGCTCGCCCGCGCTGTGCGGGCCCGACGACATCGCGGTGCTGCGACGGAACGGATGGGACGATCGGGCCATCACGGATGCCACCCAGGTCTGCGCCTACTTCAACTACATCAACAGAATCGCCGACGGGCTCGGGGTGGAATTCGAGGCCTGGCTCGACGACGGGGGCCGGACTCGCTGAGATCAGCCGTCCGCCACCACGATCCGGTTGCGGCCCCGCTGTTTCGCATCGAGGAGGGCTCGATCGGCCCGGGCAAAGAGCTGCGCGGCGTTCTCTCCGGGGCCCAGCTGTGCCACCCCGCCGCTGATGGTGACCTTGATACTGCCTTTCGATGTGACGATCGGCCCCTCGGCTCGCAACTGCCGAAGCCGTTCGGCGGTCTCGACAGATCCGCGCAGCGGAGTCTCCGGTAGCAGTATCACGAATTCCTCGCCGCCGAACCGACCGGCGACGTCCACCGACCGCAGGGTTGCTGCGATCCCGGTCCCGACGCCGGCGATGACCTGGTCGCCGACATCGTGTCCGTAGTTGTCGTTGACGGTCTTGAAGTCGTCGATGTCGACCACGATCATGCTCAGCGGGCGTCCGTACCGCCGGGCCTGCTGGATCTGGTGATCGGCGATCTCGAAGAGCTTGCGACGGTTGGTGAGGCCGGTGAGCGAATCGGTCTCCGACAGACGCTTCGCCTCGTCGTATGCCAGCGCACCGGCCACCGCCGATGCCATCTGGGCAGCAATCGACTCGAGGAGCTCGGCCTCTCCGGCACCGAACTCAGTCGACGCGGTGTCGTTGATGATGGTGACAGCGCCGAGCGGGCGGCTGCGATGAATGAGAGGAACCACGACGATCGACCCCGCCTTCGTTGCCCGGCGACGCATCCTCACTTGCGGTGATTCCCTCAGGTCGGGAGCGGATCCGGCGGACCGGGCCGTCTCCTGGTTTCGCAGCGCCCAGCCGAAGAGCCCGTCCCACAGCTCGTCGAAGTCGACACTCAGCTCCACCTGCGTCCGGTGGCGCCCTCCGGCAACGGCATGGGTCACGACCCGTTCCTCGATATCCACCAGGAAGATGGAGACTCGCTCGGCGCCCGCGGACTTGGCCACCACCTCGACGACCTCGTCGAGGAGTTCGTCGATCGACGTGAACCCGGACAGAGCCGAGCTCACGGCGTAGAGCGACCTGAGGTCGCTGAGCATCCGCTCCGTCTCGTTCTGCAGGCGCATGTTCTCCGATGTCACCGCGACGTGGGTGGCCACCGCCCGGAGCTGTTCGAGTTCGGCACCGTCGAACGCCGGCCCCACGGCATGGCGGATCACCGTGAGTACGCCCCACTGCCGGCCGTCTACGCCGATCGGTACGGCCGCCACATGTTCGACCTTGCCGCGACGGCGCCACTCCGCAGCCTCGTCCCCCTCGGCGGCGGTGTCGGCGAGTCCGTCGATACCACCGTCGAGCACGAGCTGGCTGACGGAGCCGGGCATCTCGGCGTAGGTCCGGACCCAATCTCCGTCGTCTCCGGCGACGACGTGGACGGTGACGGTGCTGGAAGCAGTCGACAGCAGTGAGACCGCCGCCGCCTCGTGTGTTTCTGCAATGGCTGCCGCCACGTCGCGGAACAGGGCTGCCGGTCCCTCGTTGTGGATCATTCGGGTTGCCAGCCGGGCCTCGGCGGCCGCCCGCTCCCGGGAGTGCTCGATCTCCTCCACGATGCGGGCGTGTACCAGGGCGACGGCGGCCCTCTCTGACAGCAGTCGCATGAAGTCGACGTCGTCTTCGTCGTAGGCGCGTGGCGACCCGTCGAGGGCATACAGGACCCCGACGGCCCGATGCTCGACGACGATCGGGAGCCCGATGTAGGCGCCGATCCCGTACTCGTCGATCAGCTCGCTGCCACTGAACGCATCGTCGGTCGTGTCGCGCACGATGACCGGCTGCATGTTGTCGACGATCCAGCGGCTGGCACCACCGCTGCGCCGGACCCGTCGCGCCGGATCGTCTGACTCCTGGCCGGGCACGCTGGAAGCCGCCGTGGTGAACTCTTCGCGAACGTCATCCCACAGCACGACACTCGCACCTTTCGACGCGGGGAAGAACTCGGTGGCGACGTCGCAGATCTGCAACAGAACCTCGCCGGGCGGAGCGAAAGGATCGAGGGTGGTTCCGGCAAGCGCGGCCAGTCGTGCGGCGCGGCGCGCGTCCGCCGACGGGACCGTATTGGCGTCAAGATACGTCATGGGAATCCTCAGGCACGATTGTGTCGGCGGCCGACCCACCGGTATTGAGGGATTCCCGAAACCGAACGTTACGCGGTGGTGACCCGGCGCCGGGACCGGCGGCCCGAGAGAACGAGCACGGCGGTGCCGCCGGCCGCCACGACTCCACCGATCAGAAGCGCCGCAACGGGAAACCCGGAACCGGTGTCCCCGACGGCAACGAACCCGCGACCATCGACGTAGTGGTAACCGGCAACAGCCGTGGCCGGATCCAGGCTGCCGATCGCGGCGGCGAACCGCTCGACGGCCTCGGTCTTCACGCTGTACCAGCCGGGTGGGGAACCGACGATCGACCGCTGGTGCAGATAACCGATGGCATCGCCGTCCGGCCAGAGGTACACGTCCAGGGTCTCGACGGTTTGAGGGTTTGGACCCTCATTGCCGAAGCTCCAATACCACCGCAGCGTCCAGCGCTGGGCGCCGTCGACCGGCTCCTCATCGATCGGTCGCGCCACGAAGCCGTTAAGACCACTCAGCCAGGGATCGCTGTGGATGTCGGCGAGCGCGACCTCGCCGTCGATCCCGGGACCGGCGACGGTGGCCACGTCCGGACCCTTGGCGGCGAGCCCGCCCGGCCAGGCCAGCGTCGCGGTTGCAACGATCACGATGAGTCGTTTCACGGCACGTCCTTTCTGAGCTCCGACCCACATACACCTCGCAGGCATCACCCGTTCCCATTCGTCATCGCTTCGGCGATGGCAACGGCGTCGTCCCGGTCCAGCCGTGACTCGAAGCGCAGCGTGAGGTCACCGCTCTGCCACACGACGGTGTTGTCGGCCAGGCGCACCGTATCGAAGATCGGGGCTCCGGAGCGGCGTACGGCGATCGTGTGCTCGCCTTCGATCCACAAGGCCGGACGGCCGCCGACGAGCACCACCTCCACGACGGACCCGGGACCCGCCGTCTTCTGCAGCCCGGCGTCGAGGCTGCCCGAAACTGCCGACACGATGGCCCCCACGCCGGGCGTCGAGGTCTCGGGCAGCCGATCCGAGCTCGGCCAGACAAACGTCACGATGCCGGCGGCGTCGACGAACACTGCCTCTGCCGGACCGAGCGCCGCCGGAAGCGATACGGAGATCGGCGCCGCGTCGACTTGTTCCCCGAGTTCGAGAGCGGCCGCCACTCGCGGGAGACGATCGGCGAGCACGACCTCGACGGAGCCCACTCCGAGCAGGTCGGCGATCGCCCGGCGCGGTCCCGGCAGCGCCATAGCGGCAACGAGGGTGAGAACCATCGCCGCCGCCGCGGCAACAACCAACCGGTGGTGCCGGGGGCGGGCATCGAGCCGCTGCATGACGGGCCCGACGAGATCGGGTGGTTCGGGAACGGCCAGCGCCGCAACGAGCTGCTCGAGGTCGCGTTCGAGGTCGTTCATCCGTCTTCGCGTTCGGGTTCGAGGACCGCCCGCAGCCGGCCCAATGCTCGCGACAGCCGCGACTTGACCGTTCCCGGCGCGACGCGGAGCGCGGCCGCGGTCTCCATCTCCGTCATCTCGAGCAGATAGCGATAGCGAATGACCTCGCGATCCCGCTCCGGAAGGGTCTCG
>JBFIQU010000105.1:0-7252 GCA_041609395.1 Acidimicrobiia bacterium
CTCTGGGCCGATTTCGTCACGCCGGACGGATGGACGCCGCAGATCGTCGGTGACTTCGACGGTGACGGTCGGGACGACATCGGCAACTACCACACCCGCACCGGTCGGTGGTACATGAGCATGTCGACAGGGTCCAAGTTCACGACGAAGCTGTGGGCCGACTACGTCACCGCCGACGGATGGCGCCAGATGGTGGCCGACTTCAACGGTGACGGCCGTGACGACGTCGCCGCCTTCCACACCCGAACCGCACGCTGGTATGTCGGCAAGTCCACCGGCACCGTGTTCTCGCTGAAGCTGTGGGCGACGTTTGCGAGCGCCACCGGCTGGTCGACGCAGATCCCGGGGGACTTCGACGGTGACGGTGATCAGGACATCGCCAACTTCCATCCGGCGACCGGTCGCTGGTGGGTGAGCCTGTCGTCGGGGAACTCGTTCTCGACGAAGCTCTGGGCCGACTTCTAGGCCACCTCGCCTCGCGCGGCACGCGACCGGAATCGGTCGATGCCTGCCGCGGTTGTGGCGGCCGCAGCCAGGAAGACAATCGCACCTGCAACAGCGGCGACCAGTGCTCCCGTGAAGCCGTCGAGTGCGTTCCGGACGAGTTCGCCGGTGCCCCACGCCGCCACGGCGCCGATCGCCGCCAGCGGGGTCGCCCGACCCGCACTGCGCACCACCGGGCGCAGCCACTCCGAGCCGGTGCGCCGGTACCAGATGATCGCCAGCGCCGCGGTGTACCCGGCCAGTGCCAATGTGCTGGCGGCCGCCAGCCCTCGCACTTCGAATGCGTTGAGCAGGACGAGGTACAGAGGGATCGCACCAACGGTGGCGGCGGTGCCCGTGACGACGGGTATCCACATCTCCCGGCGCGCGTAGAACCCGCGCGCCAGGAGTTGCTGGATTCCCCACAGCGGAATGCCGAGGCCGAAGAACAGCAGCGCCCCGGCCGTCTCGACCGTGTCGATCGAGGTCCAGCGGCCGCGTTCGTAGAGGACTTCGACGATCGGGATCGAGAGAGCCACGATCAGGCCGGCGGCGGCGACGCTGAATACGGCGACGTAGCGAAGCGCCTTGCTCATGGTGGCCGCCAATTCCCGGTGCCGTCCCTCGCTGAAGAGACGCGCCAGATAGGGATACGCGGCAACGCCGGCTGCCTGGGCGATCACCCCGACCGGCACGAGCATCGTGCGGCGGGCGAACTGCAGCCACGAGATCGCACCCGGTTCTTCGAGAAGGGACCCCAGGCTGCGCCCCAGTTGCTCGTCGAGCACGACGAGCGACTGGCCGAGCATGAGGGGCACGGCGAGGACCAGGTAGTCGCGGAAATCCCGATGGGTCAGATCGATGCGGCCCCGGGTCATCTTCCAGCCCACCCGGGATGCGCCCCATGCCTGGACAGCGAAGTTGCCGACGATGGCCCCGGCGAGGACTCCCCATGCGAAGCCGTCCGGGGTCTTGTCGTCGCCGAGGTTCAGCAACACACCGCCGGCGATGATGCCCAGGTTGTAGATGATCGGCGCCAGCGTCGGGACGAGGAACCGCTCCCGGGCGTACTGCACTGCCATGAAGAGCGATCCGACCACGAAGAACACCTGCGCCGGCAAGACGATCCGCGTGAGCCGGGTGGCGCGTGCAACCTCCGACTCGGTGAATCCGGGCTCGATCAAGGAGATCAGCGGTTCGGCGGCGACCCAGGCGATGGCGACGAGAACGACCATCCCGGCGCCGACCGGTCGGGCGATTGCGCCGAAAGCTTCCCAGCCACCCTGCTCGTCGCCGTCCGCCAGATAACGGGAGAGGATGGGGATGAACGTGATTGCCATGTAGCCGCCGGCGAGCAGGTAGTTCAGAAAGTCGGGTATCAGGAACGCGACCTGGTACTCGTCGGTGAACTGGTCGGCACCGAGGACCGCGGCGAACACGATGTCGCGTACGAGGCCGAGCGCTCGCGACAAGAACACGCCGGCGGCGACGATGAGGGCGGCGCGCCCGATCCGGCGGCCGACACTGGGGCGGGATGGCTCGGAAGCGGTTGCCACGGTCGAGCGTGAAGTTAGCCGCACCGACGTCGTCGGGTGCGGATCAGGTGACGTCGCGGGCCCTCAGGAGCCCTGCCGTGAACGACGAGAACAGCGCCGCGACCACGGCGGTCTTGGCGAACGCGCCGAACGCGCCCGGCTGGACCGATCCGAGCACGTCGAGGATTTCCGAAGGCAGGCCGTCGACCATGGCGATGTACGCCGACATCCCGACGCGCCATATCGACAGCGGCGACAGTGCTTCGATGAATCCGGCGAGACCGTTCTCCCAGACGAAGACGTAGGCAAGACCGATGAACACGGCCCGATCGGTGATGTAGCCCAGGGCCACGAAGACGCCGCAGTAGAGCAAGGTGTTGAGCGCGATGAGGAACAGTCCGGGAACGAGAGGGCTGGCGCCTCCTCCGCTTATCGCCAGGGCGACGATGTTCACGATCCAACCGGCGGCGACGATGCCGAATGAGACGCTCCACGCTGCTGCGAGCTTGGCCGCCGTGATCATGACCCTCCGGATCGGGCGCAACACCAGGAACGAAAGGGTGTTGCCCCGGCGCTCCTCTCCGAGCGCTGCCGATCCGATGATGAGGCACACGACCGGGATGACGATGATCACCGTCATGAACAGGGGCGCCTCGTGGAAGAAGTCGAACGCTCGGGAAGCGGTGAAGTTTCGCCCACCGAGATAGGTGACGACGGCGGGCAGGGTGGCCAGGGCCAGCAATCCCCACACCCGTTTGCCGGAGATCAACTGGCGCAGCCCGGCGCGGTAGATGGCGGCGACGGCGGTCATCGGCGCCGCACCAGGTAGCGGAACACGCTCTCGAGGGACTCGTCCTCCGGCTGAAAGCCGGTGAGGCGTACGTCGAGGCCCCGTGCGAGCCGCGGCAGAGCCCGGCCCAACGTGGCGAGATCAGTCGTCTCGGCATGCAGGACGTCGCCTTCCAGCGACACGCTGCGGACATGACCATGTTCCAGCAATGCCGCTCCGAGGCGGTTGGGGGAGTCGACGTCGAGGCGCACCCGGTAGGGGATGTCGGCCATGGCGCCCCGGATCGCCGAGATGCTGCCGGCTGCCGCGAGCTTGCCGTCGACCATCGCCAGGACGCGGTCGGTCATGCGCTCCACCTCCCCGAGCACGTGTGACGACACGATGACGGTGTGGCCGGCACGGGCCAGCGAGCGGAACAGGTCGATCAGCTTGGCTCGTTGCAGCGGGTCGGTGCCGTTGAGCGGCTCGTCGAGGATGAGGATGTCGGGTTCGTGGACGAGAGCGGCGGCCACCTTGGTTCGCTGTCGCATGCCTTTGCTGAACTCGCCGATGAGTCGATCGGCTGCGTCCATCATTCCGACGTACTCGAGAGCGTCGGTGGCGGCCCGGGCCACGTCGGAAACTCCGTTCAAGGACGCGCTGTACTCGCAGAAGGAGCGAGCGGTGAGGTAGGTGTAGACCGCGTCCTCCTCGGGGACGAGGCCGACTCGTCGATAGATCTTCGGGGCGGTCCGGGGATTGCTGCCCAGAACGGCGACGGACCCCTCGGACGGCGTCAGCAGCCCGGTGATCATCCGCAGCAATGTCGTCTTTCCGGCCCCGTTCGGTCCCAGCAGACCGGTGATTCCGGGCCCGAACGAACACGAGATCCCGGACACTGCGACCTTCTGGCCGAACCACTTCGACAGATCGCGGACCTCGACCGTCGGGTCGGTGACCTCGGCCGGGGACGTCAGCGGGGTCGTCATAGCGCCCTCCGGTAGCGGCGAACGATGAGCACCGCCGACAGCACGGCGGTCGCCGCGATGACGGCCGCCGATACCCACTCGTCGTACCCCGCATCGGCCGGAATCCAGTCCGGCACCTTGGTCGACGTGTCGAACAGCCAGTCGCGCAGGTATCGGGGATGGTGGTCGAGGGCGAACAGGCCGGCGATCTCGAACTCATTGTCGACGAGGCCCCTCGTCACCGGACCCGACATCGCCATCAGGCCGAGGTAGAGCGCGGCCGCCACGTTTGTCTTGCCGGCCAGCGCCGCCAGCATGAACGCAAGCGGAGCGTACGCCAGGACGTAGAGCAGGCTCGCCGCAAGAGCGTCCCCGAGGGTGCCCAGGTTGCCCGTCACGTGGTCCAGGAACCCGTTCGTGGAGACCGCTCCCTCACCGAGGTACAGCAGGAGCTGGGGCACCATCATGAACCCGAAGACGATCGAGGCGAGCGAGAACGCCCGCGCCGCCAGGTAATCGGTGGTGCGAAGCGGCCGCGACGCATACACCTGCATCGTTCCGTCCACCCGGTCCGGGACCAGAAGCTCGGCAGCGGCCAGTGCGATGAACAGATGGGCGATGAAGCCGGTCAGGTTGAAGTACTGGGCGTGGCCGAACACGTCGGTGTTCTCGGCGAGTTCGCCCGTCACGGCCAGCACTCCGACGTAGATCACAACCGGAATCAGGGCGATCGCGAGTAGCGCCCACGGAAGGACCTTGCGGCGGGCCCGGCGACGGAGCCCGAGCACCTTGCGCCACCCCTCCTTGACGACGGCCTGTATCGCCCCCCGCCGCCCATTGCGGACGCCGTCGTACGGCTTGTAGCCCAGATCGAAGACGGCGCCGCGGTCGCTCATGGCCTGGAATCCGATTCGGTCTCGGCTCCGAGAAAGACGTCCTCGAGGGTCAGGCTGCGTTTCGCCATCCGGCGCAATCCGGCTCCTTGATCGGCGAGAGCGTCCAGGATGACGGCAAATGGGTCGAGTGCTGCCGAGCCGGGACGCACCGTCATTCGGTGGCCTTCGGCGTCGACCAGCAATCCGCGGGTGCGCAGGGCTTCGGCTACTGCGGTGGCGTCGTCGAGCAGTTCCACTTCGATGGCGCCGGTTTCCTCGAGGCCGGCGATCGGTCCGGATCGAAGAACCTTGCCTCCGTCGAGCATGATCACCCACTCGCACGTCCGTTCGATGTCGGGCAACACGTGAGACGAGACGACGACGTTGATACCGAACCCTCCGAGACGGACGATGAGATCGAGCATTTCCTCCCGGCCTTCGGGATCGAGCCCGGCGGTCGGCTCGTCGAGGAGGACGAGGGCGGGATCGTGGACGAGAGCTTGTGCCAGCTTCGCTCGTTGCTGCATTCCGGTCGAAAAACCGCCGAGGGGGCGAAACCGTTCCTCGTGGAGCCCGGTGAGCGTGAGCACGTCGGATGCCCGCTGGCGGGCGGCGCGGGGAGGCAGCCCGGCGAGCTCGGCGGTGTATCCGATGAAGTCGGCGGCCGTCTGGTCGCGCGGCAGGCAGGCGGCTTCCGGCATGAATCCAACCCGCTCCCTGACCTCGAGCGGGTCGGTTCGAACGTCGGTCTCCAGGACCCGCACGGACCCTGCGGGGGGGTCGAGAATGCCGAGCAGGATCTTCAGGAACGTTGTCTTGCCGGCGCCGTTGGCGCCGACGAGCCCGACACGCCCCGGCGGGACGGCAAGGTCGACGTCGAGCAACGCCACCACGTCTCCGTAGCGGTGGGTGAGTCCTCTGGTTTCGAGGAGGAGGTCCGGCATCCGTTCGGTCACGCTAGCCGGGATGGGCCTGCGGTCATTCGGCGGCGGAACCGTCACGTCTGGATTTGGCGCGCTCGACCGCGGTGATGGCGGCACCCTTGGCGCGGTCGAGGGTGCGACGGGCGGCCGGAAACTCCCGGGCGAGGATGCCGAGACCGGCGAGAACGACGAGGCTCCCCGGCCCGGGCAGCGGAATCAGGACGACTCCGGCAGCGATCGTGGCACCGCCTGCCGCGGCCACCCCGACCTTGCGCCACGGGGACGAGGCGGATCGGTCGTGCTCGTCTGCAGGTGGGTGAGCCATCGCGGGAACCATACGCCTGCTACGACGTCTATGCGGTGGCACAGGTTTCCTCGGATCAATAGCTTGTGGCGCCATGGATGTCGCCATCGCTGCTGCCGCCGCTCTGGCCGCCACCGGCTTCACCGCCGAGTTGGTGCGAAGCCATCTCCACCGGGCGCGCCCCCATGTGGCCATCTGGTCGGCCGCAATGGCGATGTACGCGATCGCGACGTGGTCGCTGGTCGCCGGCCTCGCCGGGGGCTGGACCGACCTCAACTTTCGCGCGTTCTACCTCTTCGGCGCCGTGACGAATGTGCCGTTCCTGGCTCTCGGTGCTGCGTATCTGGTGCTGGGCCGTCGGGTCGGGGCCGGGTTGCTGGTTGTGTTCTCTGCGTTCGGAGCTGCAGCCGCTGCCGTCACCCTCGGTGCCGGATTCGTAGCCGCGCTGCCCGAGAGCGGCGTCCCGGCCGGGTCGGAGGTCTTCGCCTCCTTCGTGGCCCCGGCTGGGGTCGAGTACACCTTCGGGGACGTGATCGGCAGCCCGCGGTTGTGGGCGGTGGTCGGCAACACGATCGGATCATTGCTGCTCGTCGTGCTGGCCCTGACGACGATCGTCCGCTTCCGGCGGATCAATCGCAATGTCGCCTGCGGCAACGGTCTCATCATCGCCGGGACCATCGCTCCTGCCTTCGGTGGAACCTTGACCGGGCTCGGGGAGGGAGGAGGCCTTGCGCTCAGTCTCCTTGCCGGAGCGCTCCTCCTGTGGGCGGGGTATCGGGTAGCAGGCCGGGCTCGCGCCTCGGATCGAGTCCCCGCCGGCGGCTCTCGACGCGATCGCTGAGCAGGACCCCCGCAAGGATCAGCGCCCCGCCCAATACGATGCCGGGCCCGATCTCCTCGTCGAGGACGATCACGCCGAACACGACTGCGATGAGTGGTACCAGGTAGCCGATCAGCGAGGCGTAGGTCGCCGACACATGCCGGAGGAGCCAGTAGAAGATCGCAAAGGGGAGAAACGTCGATGCTCCACCCAGGAAGACGATCCAGCCCCATCCTGCGGCCGTGATTCCATGCGGGGTGCCCTCCATTCCGAGCATGACGGCCAGCGCCAGCACGGCACCGACGACGTGCTGCACACCGGTCGTCTGCATCGGTTCGGCAACCAGCGTGTGGCGTTTCGCGTAGACACCGGCAAAGCCGACGATGACGACGGCCGCAGCACTGAGCCCGAAGGCAACGAGCGGCCTGCCTTCGTCGCCGATGCCGCTGTCGCCTGACAGCAGCAGCACGGTGACCCCGGTCAGAGCGATCGTCAGCCCGGTGACCTTGGCGAGGTGAAGCGGTTCGTCGGGAAGGAGGTAGTGGGCCCACAACGCCGTGGACACGGGGATCAGC
>JBFIQU010000106.1:0-7240 GCA_041609395.1 Acidimicrobiia bacterium
GCCGAGAACGATCACGGTTCGCTCCCCCGGCGGTGGGGTCTCGTCTTCGCTCTCGAACGTGCCGTAGAAGTAGGGCGTGGCTGCGGCGAACTCGGCGGCGCACGTATCCACCGTCTTGAACGTCGTGACGGCGCCCGAGTCGATTCTTCGACGCCGGACTTCCTCTTCCGGCTGATGCCAGAGATATGCCAGCTGAGCGTCGGAGAACCCCATTCTCTTGGCACGGCGCACCGTGTCGGGGCCGGGACCCGCCACTTCGAGTTCGCGACGGAGTTCGGTGATCTGCGCCATCTGATCGACGAACCACGGATCTATGGCGGAGGCCGAGGCGACCTCGCCGACCGAGGCTCCCGAGCGGAGAGCGGTTTCGACCTCGAAGATCCGGTTCGGCGTCGGTACGGCGACCCGCTCCAGCAGGCTGCCGAGCTCCCCTGCCGGCTCCTCGAAAGCATCGGCGTTGAGGCCGGCCCGCCCTGTCTCCAGCGACCGCAATGCCTTCTGCAGGGCTTCGGGAAACGTCCGTCCGATGGCCATGGCCTCGCCGACACTTCGCATCGAGGTGCCGAGGACGCTGCCGGCCGATGGGAACTTGGCGAAGTCGAAACGGGGGATCTTGACGACCACGTAGTCGAGGGCAGGTTCGAAGGAAGCGGGTGTCTTGCCGGTGATGTCGTTGGGGATCTCGTCGAGGGTGTAGCCAACCGCGAGCAGCGCCGCCATCTTGGCGATCGGGAACCCCGTTGCCTTGGACGCAAGGGCAGACGAGCGGGAAACCCGGGGGTTCATCTCGATGACCAGGCGCCGCCCGGTCGCCGGATCGACGGCGAACTGCACGTTGGAACCGCCCGTCGCAACCCCCACCGCACGCAGACAAGCGATCGCCTCGTCTCGCATTTCCTGGTACTCGCGGTCCGACAGCGTTTGGACGGGGGCGACGGTTATCGAGTCACCGGTGTGCACCCCCATCGGATCGAGGTTCTCGATGGAGCATATGACCACGGCGTTGTCGGCTGAGTCGCGCATGACCTCGAGTTCGTACTCCTTCCAGCCGACCACGGATTCCTCGACGAGGATCTCGCGAATCGGCGAGGCCGCCAGGGCCGCCGTCGCCTTGGCCTCGAAATCGGCGTCGTCTACGGCGACACCGGTGCCGCCCCCACCCAGGATGTACGACGGTCGGATCATCACGGGGTAGCCGATCTCGACAGCGGCGGCGCGAGCCTCCTCCATGGACCTGGCGTAGCGCGAATCGGGACATGTCATGACGGCCGCCTCGACGACCACCTTGAACTTGCCCCGATCCTCGGCGGCTTCGATCGAGTCGAAGCCGGCGCCGATGAGCTCGACCCCGTAGCGATCGAGGACTCCCCGCCGTGTCAACTCGGCGGTGACGTTGAGAGCAGTCTGGCCTCCGAGCGTCGGCAGCAACGCGTCGGGCCGCTCCGCTTCGATGACCGCCGCAACGACGTCGGGCGTGATGGGCTCGACGTACGTCGCATCGGCGAACTCCGGGTCGGTCATGATCGTCGCCGGGTTCGAGTTGACGAGGATCACCCGGTACCCGTCACGCCGCAGCACCTTGGTGGCTTGCGTTCCCGAATAGTCGAACTCACAGGCCTGTCCGATGATGATGGGGCCGGATCCGATGACGAGGATGGACTCGATGTCGTTGCGGCGGGGCATCAGGACACCGGTGTGCTTCGCAGAAACCGGTCGAAGAGGGCGACGGCGTCGCGCGGCCCGGGAGCCGCTTCCGGGTGGTACTGGACGCTGAAGGCCGGGACGTCGCGGCACTCGAGGCCTTCGAGGGTCCCATCGTTGAGATTCTGATGCGTGGGGCGGACCGATCCGAACTCCGTCTCCACCTCAGCAGGGAGCCAGTCGGCAGATGGAAGTCCGGCCCGGGGCTGCGGAGGATCCCGGTCGGTGAGCGCCCACAGATCGACCGCAAACCCGTGGTTCTGTGACGTGATGTCGATCGAGCCGTCGTCGAGGTTGCGAACCGGGTGGTTGCCGCCGTGGTGCCCGAACGGGAGCTTGTAGGTGCGCGCACCGAGGGCGAGGCCGAGGATCTGATGCCCGAGACAGATCCCGAAGATCGGCACCCGGCCGAGGAGCGCACGGACCGTGTCGATGGGACCGTGGAGCGGCTCGGGATCGCCGGGCCCGTTGGAGAGGAAGATGCCGTCGGGTTCGAGAGCGAGCACGTCCGCTGCCGGCGTCAGCGCGGGAACGACCGTCACGTCGAAGCCACGGGAAGCGAGCTGGGCGACGATGTCACGCTTCATCCCGAAGTCGAATGCAACGACGTGTCCCCGCCGTACGTCCTCTGCGGCGACGGTATACAACCGAGGGGTGCTCACCGCAGACACGAGGTCTCTGCCCTCCATCGGCGGAGCAGCGGCGGCGGCTGCCACCAGCTCGCCGGGATCGACCCCTGATCCCATAGCGGCAGGCATCGCGCCGCGGTCGCGAACATGACGGGTGAGCGCTCGGGTGTCGACGTCGGTCAGCGCCACGACACCGTTCGCTAGGAGCCAGGCGTCGAAGCCGCCATCTGCCCGCCAATTCGAGTAGCTGCGCGACCCCGCCCGGGTCACGAAGCCGGTGCAGTGAACGCGATCGGCCTGTTCGTCTTCACGGCTGACTCCGTAGTTGCCGATGTGGGGCGCCGTCATGACGACGATCTGACCGGCGTACGAGGGGTCGGTCGCGATCTCCTGATAGCCGGTCATTGCAGTGTTGAAGACCACTTCGCCGGTCGAGATGCCGTCGGCACCGAAGCTGGTTCCCTCGAAGAGCCGCCCGTCGGCCGTTGCCAGGTACCCGATCACGGGTGCACCTTGCCGTCCTGCCACGTAACCCGGCCTTCGTAGATGGTGGCGCGCACCACTCCCGTCAACTCACGGCCGAGGAAGGGTGTGTTGGACGACCGTGACACGGGGAGATCAGGAATCCATCGTTCGTCCGGATCGAACACGACGAGGTTGGCCGGACCACCGGCGACGGGTGGCCGGCCGTGACGCTCGAGCCTCGCGATAGCGGCCGGGCGGACCGACATGCGGTCGAAGAATCCAACAGCGTCCAGTTCCGTTGCCGTTCGCACGGTGGCGGCCGTCGTTTCCAGGTTGATCAGGCCGGGAGGCGCTTCTTCGAAGGGCACGTCCTTCTCGTGGGCAGCGTGAGGAGCGTGGTCGGTGGCGACGGCATCGATCGTTCCGTCGACCAGGGCGGCGCGCAGCGAGTCGACGTCGGCTCGGGGCCGCAGCGGAGGATTCACCTTGAACAGCGGGTCGGCCCCGGCGACCGCGTCGTGGTCGAAGTAGAGGTGGTGCGGTGTCACCTCGGCGGTTACCCGCAGCCCCTCTGCCTTGGCACGTCGTACGAGGTCCGCTCCCGCCCCCGTCGTGATGTGCTGCACGTGGTAGGAGGCGCCGGTGAGCCGCACGAGCTCGAGGTCGCGAGCGATCGCGATCGCCTCGGCCACGCCGGGCCGGCCCATCATCCCGAGCCGGGACGACACGGTCCCCTCGTGCATGTGACCGTTGCGCACGAGTCCCGTGTCCTCGGCGTGCTGCGCCACGACTCCACCGAGGTCCGCCACGTACTCCATGGCTCGCCGGAGCAACCCTGCATCGGCGAGCCAGTCCCCGTCGTCGGTGAAGATGCGCACCCCGGCCGCCCACAGTTCGTCGATGTGCGAGAGCCGCTCGCCGGCCCGCCCGAGCGACAGCGTTCCGGCAGCCGCCACCTCCACGAGGCCGGCCTGCCGTCCACGATCTGCGACGAAGCGGGCGAGGTGTCCTGCGTCGAGCGGCGGGTCGGTGTTCGGCATGGCCACGACTGCGGTGTACCCCCCGGCAGCCGCGGCCCGGGAGCCGCTCTCGATGTCTTCTTTCCACTCGTGACCGGGCTCGCGGAGGTGAGCGTGGAGGTCGACGAATCCGGGGCCTATCCAGCAGCCGGAGCAGTCGATGACGTCGCTGCCGTCGGAAGCGATACCCGGCTCGATCATCGTGACGGAGGCGCCGTCGATAGCCACGTCGGCGCGCACCGGCCCGTCGGGCGTGACGACCGTGCCTCCTTGCAGGATGAGATCAGGCATCCTCGTCACCTCCCAGTAGACGGTTGAGCACGGCCATGCGGACTGCAACTCCCAGGTCGACCTGGTTGAGAACCAGGCACCGCTCGTCGTCGGCGACTTCGGGCGCGATCTCGACGCCGCGATTCATCGGGCCGGGATGTAAGACGACGGCCTCGGGCGACAATCGTCGGAATCTCTCGCGGGTCATGCCGAACCGGGACACGTACTCCGGCAGTGAAGGGAACACGGAAGCCCCGCCCCGCTCGGTCTGGACCCGCAACAGGTAGACCGCGTCGAGGTCGCCGATCACGTCGTCGAGTCTCGGGACCGTCGTCGCCGGCCAGCCGCCGAGATCGACGGGGAGCAGGGTCGGTGGGGCGATCAGGATCACCTCGGCCCCGAGCGCGGCGAACGCGAAGATGTCGGACCTGGCGACCCGGGAGTGGCGGATGTCGCCGACGATCCCGATCCGAAGCCCGTCCAGCTTGCCGAAACGGCGGCGCAGGGTGAGGGAGTCGAGCATCGCCTGGGTTGGATGCTGATGCGCCCCGTCACCCCCGTTGACGACCGGAATGTCGACCCATTCGGCCACGCGCCACGGCGCTCCCGTGGATTTGTGGCGGACGACCATGAGGTCGGCGCCCATCGCAGTGATGGTCAGCACCGTGTCCTTGAGACTCTCGCCTTTCGACAGCGAGGACGTGCCGGGCGAAAACGACATCGTGTCGGCCGACAACGCCTTGGCGGCTCGTTCGAAGGACAGCCGGGTGCGGGTGGACGGCTCGAAGAACATCGTGGCCACGGTTTTTCCCCGCAGGGTCGGCACCTTCGGAATCGGTCGGCGCAGCACCTCGACGTAGATGTCGGCCTCGTCGAGGAGAGCATCGAGGTCGGCCCGGATCGCCCCTTCGGTCGTGAGAAAATGCTTCACTCTCCCTCCCCGGTGATCGTTACGGCATCGCTGCCGTCCAGTTCGGCGAGCATCACCTGGACGCGCTCGGTGCGTGCCGTCGGAATGTTCTTCCCGACGTAGTCGGGACGAATCGGGAGCTCGCGATGGCCACGATCGACGAGGACCGCGAGCTGGACGCTCTTGGGCCGCCCATAGTCGGCAAGGGCGTCCAGGGCGGCCCGGATCGTCCTTCCGGTGAACAACACGTCGTCGACGAGCACGACATCGGCGCCGTCGATGGCGGGAATCTCACTCGGCTCGAGTTTCGGTCGGGGACGCAATCCGAGATCGTCCCGGTACAGGCCGATGTCCAGTGAGCCGGTGGGAACGACGACATCGTCGAACTCCGCGATGGCGGAAGCCAGGCGGTGGGCCAGCGGGACACCACGGGTGTGGATCCCCACGAGAACGACGGATGAGGCACCGCGGTTGTGTTCGATGACCTCGTGTGCGATGCGCCGGATGACCCTTCCGACGTCCGCTCCGTCCATGACGTTGCGCATGATTCTCCTTTCCGGCCTCACCGGACCGGATTAAAGGACTGTTGCGGGGCGACGGTAGCACGTCGCCAGGCGGGCACCGTCGCAGGTCAGCGCTCTAGTTCCGCGAGCTTCCCGAGGATCCCGTTGACGAAGGCGCCCGACCGCTCTGTCGAATACTCCTTGGCGAGTTCCACCGCTTCGGAGATGATGACGGCGGTCGGCACGTCCGGTTCGTTGCGCAGCTCGTAGAGGGCCAGCCGCAAGACGTTGCGATCGACCGGCGGCATGCGCTCCACCCTCCACCGGGTCGACACGCTGCCGATGGCGGCGTCCAGTTCATGACGCTGCTCCCACGTCCCCCGGGCCAGCCTGCCGGTTCTGCCGGTCAGCTCGTTTTCGTCGAGGTGGTTCGTCTGATCGGCGGCGTACAAGGCCTCCAGGGCTCGAGCTCGCGCTTCACGGGGCTCACGAGACACGTGTGATGTACGTGCCACTGCGGGTATCGACCTTGATCCGGTCGCCTTGCTCGATGAACAGGGGCACGTTGACGGTGAGGCCGGTCTCGAGGGTCACGGGTTTCGTGGCACCGGACACCCGGTCACCCTTCACCGCCGGCTCCGCGTAGGTCACCTCGATCTCGACCGAGGCCGGCATGTCGATGCCGATCGGGTTGCCGTCGTAGACGGATATCCCGGTCGTCATGCCATCGACGAGGTAGTTGGCGGCGTCCCCGACGAGATCTTCCGCGACCGCAATCTGGGCATAGGTTTCAAGATCCATGAAGTGGAACCCGGCGTCGTCGCGATACAGGAACTGGTAGTCGCGCCGGTCGATGACGGCGCGCGGCACGTTCTCGCCGGCGCGAAACGTCCGGTCGACGACGGCGCCCGAGTTGAGATTGCGGAGCTTCATGCGCACGAACGCTTTGCCTTTGCCCGGCTTCACATGCTGCGCATCGAGCACGAGAAAGAGGCCTTCGGGGAGATCGAGGGCCATTCCGGAACGGGCGTCGTTCGTCGAAATCATCTGATGAACTCCTTGGGTGATTGCGTGAGCACGCGGTGCCCGGAGTCGGTCACGAGCACCATGTCCTCGATGCGCACGCCACCGCGACCGGGACGGTAGACGCCGGGCTCGACGGTGATGACGTTGCCGGGTTCGAGGACATCGCCGGACGTTGTGGCAACGCGCGGATCTTCGTGGATTTCGAGACCGACGCCGTGGCCCGTCGAGTGGACGAAGAACTCGGCGAGACCATGGTCGGCGAGGACGCTCCGGGCCGCCGCATCGACGTCCTTTGCGGATGCCCCGGGACGCACGGCTTCGATGGCTGCTTCCTGAGCGGCGAGCACCGCTTCGTACATTCGAAGCGTCTCCGCGTCCGGCTCGCTCGACCCCAGCCACACGGTACGACTCATGTCGGAGTGGTACCCGTCGACGACGCAGCCGTAGTCGAGCAGCAGGATGCCGTCGTCAACGGGGTTGCGGCCGCTCCGATAATGGGGAACGGAGGCACCCGGGCCCGAGGCAACGATTGGCTCCCAGCCTGCGGCGTCGGCTCCTTCCTCTCGCATTGCGGCGACGAGCTCCCACCCCAATTCGGCTTCGTGCGCCGCATCGCGTATCAGTTCGTCGAGGCGGGCGAAGGCGGCGTCGCCTGCAGCGGCGGCACGTTCCAGCGCTGCGATCTCGTCCTCGTCCTTGAACGTGCGAAGTTCGGCC
>JBFIQU010000107.1:0-7221 GCA_041609395.1 Acidimicrobiia bacterium
CGCCGGGTGAGGGTTGACGCCGGTCGGATCTCCGGGATCTATGGCCGGCGAGGCGCGACAAACAACACGCTTCCTTCGTCTCGACCTGAGCTCGGCGCGCTACGTGCTGCATGACTGGACGCAACTCCGGCCCAGCGGTCACCGAATGGCCCCGGACGCGGGCGATGGCCTCCCGAAGGAGCCCATCGCAGCACCTGACGGTTCGTTATCCGGAGGCAGCAGCCGCCACGGCCTGGCGTACCAGCTCCCACATGGCATCGGACTTCGGTCCGCCCATGTCGGCGTGCAGAACACCGTTGTCCCAGCCACCGTCGTACCAGACGAAGGCCATGCCGTGCGTGTCGCCACCGTTCGGAGTGGCGATGTAGTCGGTCACGGTGTAGGTGTCGAGATCGATCACGATCGTCTCCCAACCCTTCATGTTCGACACCCAGATCTCGTTGACCTCCGGGTCCGGATGCAAGGCACAGTGGTCCACGCTGGCCGCCGACCCACCGAGATAGAACGGCTGGTTGAACTTGGCCGTGGCGCGGAATCGCTCGGCTTCCACCATCGCCATCGAGTTGCCCACATTGTGGGTTCCCTCGCCCTTGCCGTTGATCCAGATCTCCTGCTCGTTCCAGTTCAGGCAGATCCCGTACGGACCGGCGATCCCGGCGCTGGTCTCATCGACGACTTCGTTGGATTCGTTGTCGACCTTGTAGACGTGGCTGCTGTGGCCGTCGATCACATACGTCCACTTGCCGTCGGCGGTGTGGGTGATCCCGATCGGATGCCACCCCACGCCTTCGATCACGACGTGCTCCCCGGTAGCCAGGTCGAGTTTGGCAACGCCGGCGGCAGGGGAGTGGTTGCCGCGGATCCAGTTGGCACCCATCGAGATGTAGATGTACTGGCCGTCTGGGGATGGCGTCGTGAACGGGTGGCCCATCGGCTTCACATCGTCATAGGTGATGGACTTCCACACCCGGTTGTTGTCGTTGGGGTCGAGGATGTGGTGCGGGCCGCCGTTGGCGCCGAAGCCCCACTGCAGGATGCACTTGTCGTTGCCTTCCCAGTCGTTCCAGCACTGGATGTGGTGGAGCGCCTGGCTGCGCATCGCGCCCTCGAAGTAGCTGTTCTGCATCAGGATCTTGTCGATCATGCCCGACCGGACCCGGACGATCCCGATGTAGCTGATCCGTTCGTCGTTGTGCGTTTCCGACCATCCGACGTAGAGCCATTCGCCGTCCGGCGACACGCCGACGCCGTGGGGTCCGCGGACGATCGGCCCGCCCATCAGGCCGATGCCGTCGTCGTTACCGATGGTCCAGGAATACACGATCTCCTTGCTGTAGGCGTCGATGACGTGATAGCCGATCCAGTTCGCCACCTCCTGGCCTTCGTCGGGGTTCGCGATCCTCGGGTTGATCGTGTCGTAGCTCTCGCTGGTGAAGTACACCCGGGGGTGAGCTGCGATGTCCCACGCATCGGGGCCGGTCGAGTCGAACTGTGCGACGAGCCAGAGCCCGCCGCGGACCGATTCCTCGTTCGCCCACCCGTCGTCGGGCAGGGGCACGGGTTGCGGGGCGGCGGTGAGCTGCCCTGCCTGCACGACCGTCTTCACCGAAGCCGCCGCCAGTTGGGCCTGAGCGGCCGCCAGTTCGGATTCCTTCTGTGCTAGTTGCTGGGTCAATTCGTTGATTTGGGCCTGCGAGCCGGACGGACCCGCTGCTTGGGTCGTCGTCGAGCTCTCACTGCTCGAGTCGCTGCTGGAACAGGCGCCGGCGATCAATGCCAGGCCCAGCAAAGCAATGAGCGGAGGCATGAGCCTCCGCACACGGAATATTCTCATGTAAGGGCCTCCTAAAACCCTTCATAAGCTGCTCGGTCGTACCGAGTCGGCCAGCCGCTGCAGCGTGGCTTTCATGGCTCGGCGGCTTACGCGGAATGTACGAAGCCGACAACCACGCCGCTCAGGGCCGATGTGCTCTACGCAGGGGGCCGCGGCCGGGCCCACGGCTCGTTGCAGCCTCCGCGCCGCCTCACACCCGAGCGAACCCCAGGCCAACGAAGAGGCGCTCCGACGGGACGTTGCCCTCGGTGATCCAGGCCCGCACTTCGCTTGTGCGGCCGCGGAGCGACCGGAGCGACTGCAGGACCATCAGGCGGGCCAGGCCGCGTCCTTTGAACGGAGCCGCCGTCATCACGTACGCGATGAGGACGTGATCGTCGATCTGGGAGAGCAGCGACCCCGATTGCAGGCCCCCGTCCCGTTCCGCGACCCACGACGCTGCGACGAGAGGTCCTTCCCGGAACCAGCCCCGGATTTCCTCGACCGCCTGGTCCAGGGTTTCGCCGTGGTAGTCGATCGTTCCGCGGTACGCGCTGTCCATGAGGGCGGCGAGGGCGAGTTCGTCTTCGGGCGCCGGATTGCGCATGGCGCGCGAGGCGACCGCAGGTGCGGTCCAGGACTGGAGATCGAGTCGGTATTCGAAGCGTGCAGGCACGCAACCAGGCTACGCGTCAATCGGCGCCGGTCAGGCTGACCGCCGCCAGGAAGCCACTGAGGACGTACCGCGACAGAGCCACGAAGAGAGCGATCGGGACGGCGGCGTGCAGCACCGCCCCAGCCATGGTGATCGGGGGCTCCCAGGCATCGACCCAGCCGCCGATCGTTGCCAGTTTCACGGTCACGGGGAGGGCGTCGGGGTTCACGCCCCCGATCATCGTCAGTGCGATGAGGAAATCGTTCCAGGTGAACAGGAACTGCAGGATTCCGAACGAGGCGATCGCCGGCAGCGTCATAGGAATCGCTACCTGGCGCAGCGTGGTGCGGTGGTCGCCTCCCTCGACGAAGGACAGATCGATGAAGTCGCGCGGGATGCGAATCATGGCGGCGTAGATCAGGAAGATGCCGAAGGGGAGTCCGAACCCGATGTGCGTCAACCACACCGCCGGGATGGTCCCGGCCAGGTCGAGGTCGGGGAACAACGTCACCGTCGTGCCGAGAACGGGAACCGTCCAGGAGGCGCCGCCGGAGAAAAGCTGGAGGAGAGGAATGAGCGTGGCCTGGAACGGGACGGCGAGCATGGCCACCGTAGCCAGGAACACCCACTCCCGGCCCCGGAAAGGGATCCAGGCGATGGCGTAGGCGGCGGCCGCCGCGGCCAGCAACGGGATAACGGTGGCCGGCACCGCGATTGCGAAGGAGTTGGCGACTGCGTCGAGGTACTCGGTCGTCGCGTTGTACGACAGAACGTCCCGGTATGCGTCGAACGACAGCTCGCCGGGTCTGAGCAGCGAGTTCCACCATCCCGAGAAGCGGGCGGTGTCGCTGGTCCGCAGCGAGCCCACCAGGAACCCGGCCGACGGAACCGTCCACACGATGGCGATCGTCCAGACGACCGCGGTCGGCAACCCGGACATGATCCGACGTACCGTGCGGTCTACCGAAGAATCGAAAGGGCGCGTGACCAGCGTCGCGCGGCGCACGGTGTTCACACGGTGAACTCTACCGGCGCAAGCGAAACCGCGGCCGGTGATCAAGCCGAACGTGTTTCTGGCCGATGATCTCCACGTGACCGCGCCCGAGGACTTCACGTTCAGCACCCCGCGTTTCGATATTGCACGGCGGGGATACGAACGCCGTCACGTCGACGACTTTCTGCGGGAGGTCGAGGGTCAGATCAGATCGCTCCTCCACGAGCTCCGCAACACCACCGCCGAATTGGTTCGCGCCGAATCTGAGATCGCCGAGTTGCGCCGTAGCAAGAACGAGGCGGTGGCCGCAGCGTTCATGGAGGTAGCGCAGACGAAAGACAGGATGCTGGCCGAGGCGGAACGGCGCGCCGAGCGCATCGTGGCGGCGGCCGAGAAGGAAGCCGCTGCCGCCCGTGAATTCGCCACGAACTTCGCCGAGGAGCGGGACGGCCTCGAAATGCAGCTCAGTTCGCTGAACGAAGAGCTGGATCGAGCGCGGGTCGAACTGCAACGGGTGCAGGACGCCGCCGCAGCCGAGCAGGAGTCGTTGCGGGAGGCTCGTAGTAGTGCCGCCGATCTCGTCGCTGCCGCCCAGCGTGAGGTCGAGGAAGCCCGCAGCGAGGCCCGGCGCGCCCTCGAGACGGCCCGAACCGAGACCCAGGCAGCCCGCGAGAGCCAGCAGGAGATCGAGGATCTCCGCCTGCGGGCCGAAGCCGAAGCCCGGCGTGTCCTTGCGGAGGCCCGGGAGCAGGCCGACCGCATCCGGAGCACGATTGCCGACGACGGTGATGCCGAGAGCGAGTTCCTGGTCGAGGTGGCGGCCACCGTCGGCGAGCCCGAATCCGAGCCTCCGCTTCCACCCCAGCCGCCGCCCGTCGATCGGCAGCGCGAGGAGCCGCGTCTGGTTGTGTCCGACGACGCTCTCGCTGCCGTCCATCAGATCGTGGCGAGGGTCACCGGTGAGGCGCCGGAGCGGCGCATGGTGTCATTCGAAGAGGAGGAGGCCCGGCCGACGCGGTACTCGCGGCATTCGGCTCAGCTGCCTCGCATCGGTGAGGACGCCGAGGACGCGCACCGTCGGGTCCAGTCGCTTCGGGATTCCGATTCGGAGACCGACGCCGACTAGCGACGGGAACGGCGGCGAGTCGGCACCCGAACCAGCCCCATCTCGGTCAGATACCGGGATCCGTTCATCGACTCGGTGGTGACTGCCGGGACCGGTTCGTGGGGAGGCCGTTGCGGATCGGGTTCAGGCACAGGTGTGGCTACCGGCGCTGGCACGACCGGGACCCGCGAGTCCCGACCGTTGAAGCTCACGAGAGGACCGAGGAGGCAGACGGCAACGGCGGCTCCGGCGACGAGGATCGATGCGGTGGCCAGGGATTCCCCCAGAGACATCGCCAGGTCGAGGGCCTGGAAGCCATCCGGTCCCAAGATGAAGGCCCAGTCGTGGCGGGCTCCGGGAAACAGAGGTCGGAGTTGCTCGTAGGGGGCGTCGGAGATCTGCGCTCCGATGTCGGCGAGGCCGGCGCCCACCCAGGCGAGCGCCAACCCACCACCGACGAGGTCGCGGCCCCTGAAGAAGAAGTACACGGCGATCGCGGCGGGAACCATGAGCTGGGCGATGGAACCGGCCATGGCAGACCACACCTCGGGAAGGAATGCAGTGACGAGGTGGCCCACCTCGTGGATCACGAGGTCGACGGACCGCAATACCGGAACACGGCCTCCGTTGAGGATGGCCACGAACGTGATGAGCCCCGCGGCCACCGCTCCGGCGAGAAAGCGGCCGCGTGTCTCCCAAGAGGGGAAGCGATCCATGCCGGTTGTTATCGGCTCTGATACGGATGCACTGAAGACCTTCGACTACTGGGAGTAGTTGGTAATATCTCGCGGTTGTGATCATCGCACGTGACCTCAGGATCGAGGTCGGGCCACGCGTTCTGCTGTCCGGCGCCTCGCTCACGCTCAACCCCGGCGACAAGGTCGGTTTGGTGGGTCGGAACGGCGCCGGCAAGACCACTCTCATGCGCGTCCTCGCGGGCCAGTTGGCGCCGGGCGACGGGAAAGTCGGTCGGAGCGGTCGCCTCGGGTACCTCAGCCAGGAGGCCGCCTTGCCGTCCTTGCAGCGGACCGGCATCACCGCCTTGGAGAGGATCCTCACGGCGCGCGAGATCGGCGACCTGCAGCGTCGAGCCGAAGAGGTGCGGCGCAAGATGGAAGTCGCCGACGGCGACGAGCGAGACGGGTTGATCAAGCGGTTTTCCCGTCTCGACGACGAGTTCACGGCACGGGGTGGATACCTGGCTATTGCCGAGGCAAAGCGTTTCGCGGCGTCGCTCGGCATCGGTAACGACGAGCTCGATCAGGAAGTCCACACGATGTCTGGCGGGCAGCGACGCCGTGTCGAGCTGGCGCGGGTCCTCTTCTCCGAGACCGATGTGCTGCTGCTGGACGAGCCGACCAACCATCTGGATCTGGATGCCAAAGCCTGGCTGATGGCGTTCCTGGGGGACTACACCGGTGCTCTGCTGGTCGTCAGTCACGACCTGCCTCTCCTCGACGAGTCCATCACCAGTGTCCTCGCCCTCGACGGGGCGCGGCTGGAACCGTATCGGGGGAACTACAGCCACTATCTCGAGGAACGCGAGAGACGGCGTGAGCAACGCATCCGCGAGCGGCGTCATCAGGAGGAAAAGATCGCCCGCCTGGAAGAGGGGATCAGGCGCTTCAAGGGCACCACCGAGAAGATGGCGAAACGGGCCCGCTCGTGGGAGACCCGGGTTGCCCGGCTCGAGGCGGACCTCGTCGAGATCCAGTCGCAGGGTCCCAATGTCGCCGTTCGGTTTCCTCAACCGGAGTCGTCGGGCCGGACTCCGCTCCGGGCCACGGGTCTTGCCAAGGCGTTCGGTGACAACGTGGTGTTCGTCGACGTGGACGTCGATGTCGATCGCGGCGAACGGTTGCTCATTCTGGGGTTGAACGGCGCCGGGAAGACGACGCTGCTGCGGATACTGGCCGGCGTCGAGCAGCCCGACCTCGGCGACGTCGAGGAGGGCTACCGGGTGTCGCTGGGGTACTACGCGCAGGAGCACGAACAGATCGTTCCCGGCCGCTCCGTCTTCGATCACATGCGGGTTGTCAGCGACGAGCCGGACACGACGCTGCGCGGCATCCTCGGGCACTTCCTTCTCGCCGACAAGATCGACCAGGACGCCGTCACCCTGTCGGGCGGCGAGAAGACGAAGCTGGCCCTCGCCCAGCTGGTGATCGGGAAGCACAACGTCTTGCTGCTCGACGAGCCGACGAACAACCTCGACCCGCAAGCCAAGGAGGCCCTGCTCCAGGCGCTCAACCGCTACGAAGGAACGATCATTCTCGTCAGCCACGACACCGAATTCGTGGCCGCAGTGACGCCGGACCGTGCCATCTTCATGCCCGACGGCGATACCGTGTACTTCTCGGAGGAGATGCTCGATCTGGTGGCGCTGGCGTGACGCAATCGACCGGCAGCCGGTAGCTGGTGGCTAATACAGCTGAACCTCCAACGGCTTGCCCGTCTCGACCAGCGTCTTGAGTCCCGACACGATGAACGGGAAGCCGTTGGTGAAATCGTGGTACGTCTTGGAGTCGCGGGAAACGCCGTAGAGCTCGATGGTGAGCTTGCAGGCCGCGTCGCCGGCCGGCTCCACGATCCACGTCTCGATTGCCGGTCCCTCTGCCTCGAGCTCGGGATCCCAGCGGGCCACGAACTCCATC
>JBFIQU010000108.1:0-7133 GCA_041609395.1 Acidimicrobiia bacterium
AGGACGTGGGCACTGCGATGCTCCAGGATGCCATTTGGGTTCGCGACGACTGGATCCAGGATTCCGCCAACCAGGACCTGGCGGTCAAGTTCCTGAAGGCGACGTTCAAGGGTTGGATCTACTGTCGGGACAACTTCGACTCGTGCGTCGACATCGTCCTGAAATTCGGTACGACCCTCGGGGAAAGCCACCAGGCCTGGCAGCTGAACGAAATCAACGACCTCATCTGGCCGTCACCGAACGGCATCGGGATCATGGACCAGGCGAAGTGGAATCAGACCGTCGACGTCTCCAAGGTCGCCGAGTTCATCACCGGCGATCCGGATGCCGACGCGTTCCGCACCGACATCGCACAGCGGGCTCTGGACGAGCTTCGCAGCGACGGCGAGGACGTCGCCGGTGCCGATTTCCAGAAGCGCACGGTCGAGCTGCGACGCGGCGGCGAATAGCACCTACTCCACTTCCTCTGGGCGGAGGAAGGGGCCTCGCGGGAGCGGACCTTCGGGTCCGCTCCCGTCATGAGTTCCTGCGGTCCGATCCGGCGCGCCGGTCCCCCTGGCGTCGATCTCCGGAGCGCCGCTCGCCGTGGCGCCGGTCGCGTTCGACGGGGGCATCGTCGCGACGGCGGTCGCCCGTCCGGCGTTCGCTTTGCCGCCGATCACCCGTTCGCCTGTCGGCGCCGTCCCTACGCTCCTCTCCGTTCCACGTGGGGAATGTGGGCATGACCGGAGCGTAGTTGGGCGGACACCGGGAAACGGGGAATGCCCGAACATCAGGACTGCCGCAGCAGCAGCCCGGCGCGACTAGCTTTTTCCCTGTATCACAGAGGAGGCAACCAATGGCCAACGTCGTGCGCGCCGCCATCGTGCAGACCGAGTGGACGGGCGACAAGGACTCGATGATCAAGAAGAACGCCGACTATGCCCGCGAGGCGGCCGCTCAGGGCGCCAGGGTCATGTGCTTCCAGGAGCTCTTCTACGCGCCGTATTTCTGCTCGGTCCAGGAGACCGACCACTTCGACTATGCCGAGCCGATCCCCGATGGCCCGACAACCCGGCTCATGCAGGATCTGGCCAGGGAAACCGGCATGGTGCTGGTGGTCCCCATTTTCGAGAAGGAAGACGACGGCTTCTTCTACAACACCGCCGCCGTCATCGACGCCGACGGCACCTACCTCGGCAAGTACCGGAAGACCCACATTCCGCACGTCAACGGCTTCTGGGAGAAGTTCTACTTCCGTCCGGGCAATACCGGCTACCCGGTCTTCGACACGGCGGTGGGCAAGGTGGGCGTCTACATCTGTTACGACCGCCACTTCCCCGAGGGCTGGCGAGCCCTGGGGCTCAACGGCGCCAAGATCGTCTTCAACCCGTCGGCAACAAGCCGCGGTCTGTCGATGTACCTGTGGAACCTCGAGCAGCCGGCCGCCGCGGTCGCCAACGAGTACTTCATCGGTGCGATCAATCGTGTCGGTCGAGAACCCTTCGGCGACAACGACTATTACGGATCGAGTTATTTCGTCGATCCCCGCGGACAACTCGTCGGCGAGGCGGCTTCGGACACCGGCGAAGAACTGGTCGTCCGCGACCTGGACCTCGACTTGATCGACGAAGTCCGCAAGACCTGGGCCTTCTATCGCGACCGCCGGCCCGATGCCTACGACGATCTGGTGGCGCCGTGACCGGCGAAGCCGTCCAGGAGTGGCTGGATAACTACGTCGAGGCGTGGCGGACCTACGATCCCGGGCTCATACGCGCTCTCTTCACCGAGCACGCCCACTACCGGTCGAGCCCGTGGTCCGAACCGATAACGGGCGCCGACGCCATCGTCGAGTCCTGGCTGAAGAACCCCGACGACCCGGACTCCTGGCAGGCGTCGTACCGGCCCGTGATGGTGGATCGCGACCGCGCCTTCGCCACCGGCCAGACCTTCTACGACGAGGATGGCGGGAAGCACTACTTCAACCTGTTCGAGCTCCGCTTCGAGGACGGCAAATGTGCCGAGTTCACCGACTGGTACATGAAGAAGCCCGGTCCATGAAGAAGCCGGCGCGGCGCTGAACCCCGCACAAAGGCTTCCTGGCGCCGATTCGGACAGAGGCCCGGGCCGTCAAGAGTTGGTGCGGCGCACCGATACACTCTCGACGAGCATCGCAGGTAGGTGAGCATGCCCTGGAAAACAACGGCCGTCTTGGTTGCGCTGGCCCTCGTCGTGGGCGCATGCGGCGACGACGACGCTGCTGTGACGACGACCACCGTTCCCACAACCACGGCCGCCACCACGACTTCGACGGCGGTCGGAGCTACCACGACCATGGGCGACACGCACGACGACCACGAAGACGACGACCACGAGCACGGGAAGGGCGCCGAATGGGATGCGGGTCCCGTGCCCGTCCCCCAGCTCGTCGTCACCCGGGACGACGCCGGGGCATACCTGGTGACGCTCGAGGCCGAAGGGTTCACCTTTGCCACCCCGACGGCGAGCGAACACGTGCCCGGTGAGGGACACGTCCACGTCTTCGTCGACGGGCGCGACCTCGGCATGTTCTTCTTCCCCACCGCGCTGCTTCCCGAGCTGGGGCCGGGTAGCCATGAGGTGCGGGTGACACTGGCCCGCAACGATCACCTCGACTACACCGCCAACGGCGAGGTCATTGCAGGCGTTACCACGATCGACGTGGCCGGTGATGTCGAGACCGCCGACGTGTCGGCCACGATCGAGTTTCGTGACGGCACCGTCGTAACCGACGAGGGCCGGATCAAGGCGAGCCTGGGCGACGAGATCGAGCTCCTCATCACCAGCGACGTCGCCGACGAAGTCCACGTGCACGGCTACGACGTATTCGGCGAACTCGTACCCGGCCAGCAGGTCGCCGTCCGCTTCGTCGCCGACATCCCCGGCATCTTCGAGGTGGAGCTGGAGAGCTCGCACCGGCTGCTCGTCGAACTCCAGGTGGGTTAGGCACCACCCCGATCGCCCGCACGCATCCAGCGTTCGATGGCCGCTGCCGCGTCGCCGCCCATCGCTTGGCCAAACCGCTGCAAGGCGCGGATCGATTTGTAGACGTCCACGTCGGCCCCGGATCCGTTTCCACCCGAATTCATGATGTCCCAGATGACGCAGTCTTCATGGACCGGATCAGGACGGACCTCGATCCAGACCGTCGTCTCATCGGTTTGCAACATGATCTGCAGCGGCTCGGTGTCGGACGGAACGGTCATCGAGGCCGCAACCATCGGACGGTCTCGCCGCCATTCGCGCAGCAGATCGAACCACCATCCTTTGTCCCGGTCCTCGACCCGGGCTCGCTGCGCAACGTATGAGAATGCGTCGGCGGCATCGAACCCGCTGATATCCGCGGTGTACGTCGCTTCTCCGGACGCCGCGGCAGCCGGGACCAAACCGAACGGAACAAGCACAACCATCAATATGACGAGAGCCCTCTTCACTGCAACCTCCCCTCGTCCACCCCCAAACCTACGCGCCGCCGGTCTGAGAAGAGCCGGGATTTTCGACTAGCTTTCGAGGCCTACATCTGACCGCGGAGGCGTGAACCCATGGCGACACATGCCGACCTCCTCGCCCGACACCGCGAGGTTCTGCCCGACTGGCTGGCGCTCTACTACACCGATCCGATCTCCCTCGTACGCGGCGACGGCCGCCGGGTGTGGGACGCCGAAGGGAACGAGTACCTCGACTTCTTCGGCGGCATCCTGACGACCATGGTGGGCTACAACGTTCCCGAGATCACTGCTGCGGTCCAGGAGCAGGCCGCTCGAATCGTCCATTCCTCGACGCTGTACCTGATCGAGCAGCAGATCGAACTCGCCGAGATGATCGCCCGCCTGTCCGGCATCCCCGACGCAAAGGTGTTCTTCACGAACTCGGGGACCGAAGCCAACGACACCGCCTTGATGCTGGCGACCGGCTACCGGCACTCCAATCAGGTGCTGGCCTTGCGGAACAGCTACCACGGCCGCTCGTTCTCAGCCGTGTCCATCACCGGCAACCGCGCCTGGTCGCCGACGAGCCTCAGCCCCGTCTACGTCATCTACGTCCACGGCGGCTACAAGTACCGCTCCCCGTTCGGACATCTCCCCGACGACGAGTTCATCGAAGCGTGCGTCGACGACCTGCGGGACATGCTCACCATCGCATCGTCCGGAGACGTGGCCTGCATGATCGCCGAGCCGATCCAGGGCGTCGGGGGCTTCACCACCCCGCCGGACGGGTTCTTCGCGGGCATGAAGTCGGTGCTCGACGAGCACGGCATCCTGTTCGTCTCCGACGAGGTGCAGACCGGGTGGGGCCGCACCGGTGAGAACTTCTGGGGCTACGAGGCTCACGGGATCACTCCCGACATGATCACCTTCGCCAAGGGCGTCGGCAACGGACTGGCGATGGGCGGGGTCATCGCCCGAGCCGACGTCATGGATTCGGTGACGGCGAACTCGATCTCGACATTCGGCGGCAACCCGCTGGCCACAGCCGGGGCGCTGGCCACGCTGCGGTACGTGACCGAACACGACCTCCAGACCAACGCCTACAAGCTCGGCCAGCGGCTGCAGAGCGGCCTCGACCACATCGCCGACGAGGTACCGATCATCGGTGAGGTCCGCGGCAAAGGCCTCATGATCGGGGTCGAGCTCGTCGTGGCCGGAACCCGAACCGCCAGCCCCGACAACGCCGCAGCCGTCATGGAGGCGGCCCGGGAGGAAGGCCTGCTGCTCGGGAAAGGGGGCCTCTACGGCAACGTGCTCCGCATCGCACCACCGCTGACCCTCACCGAAGCCGAAGCCGATGAAGGGCTCGAAAAGCTGAGCAATGCGCTGCGGCGCGCCGCCGAGGGATAGGAGGAGCCATGAAAACACTCATCCGCAACGGAACCGTCATCACCGCCACCGAGACGATGCACGCGGACGTGCTGGTCGACGGGGAGAAGATCGTCGCACTCGCGGCGCCGGGCAGCCACGACTGGGATGAGGTCGCCAACCGGACCCTCGACGCCGCGGGCAAGTACGTCATGCCGGGCGGCATCGACGTCCACACCCACATGGAGCTGCCGTTCGGGGGCACCTACGCGTCCGACAGTTTCGAAACCGGTTCCCGGGCCGCGGCCTGGGGCGGGACGACCACGATCATCGACTTCGCCGTCCAGACCAAGGGCCAATCGGCCATGGACGGGTGGGAAGCGTGGATGAAGAAGGCCGAGGGCAACTGCGCCATCGACTACGGCTTCCACATGATCACCGGCGAGATCAACGATCAGACGCTCAAGGAGATGGAGATGCTCATGGACGAGGGGGTCACCTCGTTCAAGCTCTTCATGGCCTATCCGGGGGTCTTCTACTCCGACGACGGCGACATCCTCCGCGCCATGCAGAAAGCGGCCGAGATCGGTGGAACCATATGCATGCACGCCGAGAACGGCATTGCGATCGACGTGTACGTCGAGCAGGCGCTGGCCCGGGGCGAGACCGATCCGATCTATCACGGCATCGCGCGCAAGTCGCTGCTCGAGGGCGAGGCCACCCATCGTGCCATCGTGCTGGCCGAACTGACCGGCGCCCCGCTCTACATCGTGCACCTGTCTGCCCGAGAAGCCCTCGATGAAGTCACGATCGCCCGCGACTCCGGGCTCAATGTGTTCGCAGAGACGTGTCCCCAGTACTTGTTCCTCGGTTTGCAGGATCTCGGCAACGGGTTCGAAGGCGCCAAGTACGTGTGCTCCCCACCGCTGCGGGCCCGTGAGGACGGCCATCAGGAGCATCTGTGGAAGGGCCTGGCGACGAACGACCTCCAGATCGTCTCGACCGACCACTGCCCCTTCTGCTTCAACGACCACCCAACGCTCGGCACCCAGAAACACCTCGGTGAGGGTGACTTCTCCAAGATCCCCAACGGGCTGCCCGGAGTCGAAAACCGGATGCAACTCATCTACCACGGGGCGGTCGCCGAGGACCGCCTGAGCGTCAACCGCTTCGTCGAGGTGTGCAGTACGACTCCGGCCAAGATGTTCGGCATGTATCCGGACAAAGGCACCATTGCCATCGGCTCGGACGCCGACATCATCATTCTCGATCCCAACGGCACCCACGTGATCTCGGCCGACACCCACCACATGAACGTCGACTACTCGTGCTACGAGGGCCTCGAGGTGCAGGGCAAGATCGAGACCGTCCTGTCCCGCGGCCGCGTGATCATCGAGAACGATCAGTACAAGGGCGCCAAGGGTGACGGTCGCTACCTGCGACGCGGCAGCAACCAGTATCTGATCTGATCGCCATGGAGGAACCCGGCCCAATGAATCTCATCAACCACTGGATCAACGGCAACGCCGTCACATCGACCCCGGAGCGAACCGGACCGGTCTACAACCCGGCCACGGGCAACCAGACCGCGCAGGTCGCGATGGCAAGCGCCCAGGACGTCGATCTCGCCGCAGCCGCCGCCAAGGATGCGCTGCCGGCGTGGCGCGACACGTCTTTGGCCAAACGCAGCGCAATCATGTTCAGCTTTCGTGACCTCGTCGAGCGGCATCGGGACGACCTCGCCCGGCTCCTGGTAGCCGAGCACGGCAAGGTCATGGATGACGCCCGTGGTGAGGTGCAGCGGGGCTTGGAGAACATCGAGTTTGCGTGTGGCATTTCAGAGTTGATCAAGGGCGATTTCTCCGAGGGGGTCTCCACGCGGGTCGACAGCTATTCGATTCGCCAGCCGCTCGGGGTCGTTGCCGGCATCACCCCCTTCAACTTTCCGGCGATGGTCCCCATGTGGATGTATCCCCTGGCGATCGCGTGTGGCAATACGTTCATCTTGAAGCCATCGGAGAAGGACCCGTCGGCTTCGATGCTCTCGGCGGAGCTGATGGCGAAAGCCGGCCTCCCCGACGGCGTGCTCAACGTCGTCCACGGCGACAAGGTCGCGGTCGACCGGCTGCTCGAGCACCCCGACGTCGCGGCGGTGAGCTTCGTTGGGTCGACGCCCATCGCCCGCTACATCTACGAGACCGGCACCCGCCACGGCAAGCGGGTGCAGGCGCTCGGCGGGGCCAAGAACCACATGGTCGTGCTGCCCGACGCCGACATGGACCTGGCCGCCGACGCCGCCGTCAACTCGGCCTACGGCTC
>JBFIQU010000109.1:0-6977 GCA_041609395.1 Acidimicrobiia bacterium
CAATGAAGCCCGATCGACTCGTTTGTGCCGTTCCGTGCGGTCCGCCGGAGACGATCAGCAAGCTCGCCGAGCTCTGCGACGAGATCGTGTGCCCCCTGCAGCCTCACTTCTTTCGGGCAGTCGGGGAGTGGTTTCGCGACTTCCGCCAGGTGGAGGACGACGATGTCGCCGCCGCCATCGAGGGGGCGCGATGACGATTGCGGCGGCGCTCCTCGGCACCGCTGCCGGCGATGTGCTCGGTGCTCCCGTCGAAGGGAGACGCGGCCCCCTCTCCGATCTCCCCGATCCCGATGGGGTCCACACGGATGACACTCAGCAGGCTCTCGTCCTTGCCTATCACCTGCTGTCGAGACCGACGGTCGATCCCGCGTCACTGGCATTCGACCTGGCGGCCCTGGCACATCCCGGCGCAACGATGGGGGTGTACCGGGGCGCAGGCAGCGGCTTCCGCGCCTTCATTGAGGCGCTGAGCGACGGTGCGGCCCCCGACGAGGCCGCACAGCCCAGCGCCGGAAACGGCGCCGCCATGCGCACCGCACCCGTCGCCGTTCGCTTCGCCGCCGACCCCGCCCTGATGCTGGAACAAGCAGTGGCGGCGGCCCTGGTGACGCACGCAGATCCGAGGGGTGCGGCGGCCGCCGTAGCCCAGACGGCGGCGATCGCGGCCGCCGCGGCGGGTGCCGTGGGCCGTGATCTCGTGTACACGGCAGCCGAGGCTGCGGTCGAGGCCGAGCACCGCATGTTTGCCGACGCCGTGACCCAACTCGGTCCGAACGACTCCTGGCACACCTTCAGCGACGCGCTCCAGGCCGGAGCGGAGCTCGTCGGTGCCGCATCCGCGGAGATCGCTCGCTCGGTTGGGGCGCGGGCGGCGCGGACCTCGGCGTCGCGCCGTGAGGACGGGACCGACGCCTACGCCGGCGCGTCGGTGGTCACCGCCATCGTGCTTGCCGCACCGGCAGGCGACGAAGTCGAACAGGTGCGCACCGCGGTATCGCTGGGCGGCGATGCCGACACGATCGGCGCCATGGTCGGTGCCATCACCGGGGCCCGCAGCGGCCGCCGGGAGTGGCCGTGGCGGATAGTCGCCGCGGATCTGTGTCTCGACGTGGGGGACCGCCTCGCCACCGGTGGCGACGCGGCCGGTCTTCCCGATCTCTACGACTGGGAACGTGGGCTCGGCTGATCGGCGCGGTCCCAGGATCGAGGGTCGTCGTCGACCCCGGCGAGGATCACCCGGGAGATCACCAGGAAGCCGACGAGCATCCCCATGGCCACTGTGCGCGGCAACCCCATGACGGTGACGATGAGGCCCCACAGCAGGGGACCGAGGATGGTGGCGAAGCGACCGACCGTTGCGTACAGGCCGTAGAACTCGCCGAGGTGCTCTGGAGGCGAGATGCGGGCCATGTACACGCGATCGGCCGACCACGTCGCTCCCAGCGCAAACCCACCGATGATGCCGAGGACCCATGCGAGGGCTTCGAGGTCGGCGACGGCGGCGGTGATGCCGAGCACGATCGACACCATCCAGGTGTGGATGGCGGCGTGGAGCAGGCGGCGGGGTCCTACCCGGTCGACGAGTCCGCCGCCGAGGAACCCGCCGGCCATGGCGCCGACGATGGCGATGGCCAGCAGGGCCTGCACTTCGCCGTCGCTGAAGTCGAGTTCCTCGATGACGAAGATCGTCAGGAAGCCGCCGATGAGGGTGTTGATGGCGTCGCCGTAGAAGAATCGTCCGATCAGGAATCGGGTGACCCCTTCGTAGCGTCGAGCCAACCGCCACGCCGAAGCCAGGCGGGAGAGTGCCGTCGCCAGGCCTGGGGGAGGGCCCGTGCGGCGGGCACGGGGCCGCTCCCGTATCCAGAAGAACGCCGGTAGCGCCAGGATCAAAAAGAGGACTGCGATCGCTCGGAAGACGGCAGCTTCGCCGTAGCGATTGAGCAGCACTGCCCCCACCCCGACTGCGATGAACGACCCGATGTAGCCCATGCCGACGCCGAGTCCGGAGATGCGTCCGCGGTTGGCCGGGGTCGAAACGTCGGGGAGCAGTGCGTCGTAGATGACCGAACCGAGGTTGAACCCGATGAGTGCGATCGAGAACAGGACCAGCGAGGGGGTGACACCGACGGTGGTCAGGAAGAACGTCGGGATGACGGCGACGAGCGTCGCGGGAAGGAGATACGGCACCCGGCGTCCGATGTGATCGCTGCGCGCCCCGATCCATGGCGCGAGGAAGATCACGCAGATCATGGCGGCGTCGATGGCGATGGCCAGGGCGAGGTCGGGCACGTCGTTGTCGGCCAACCACTCGGGGAAGTAGAGGGCCCCGACCCCCAGCGCGAAGATCGTGTTGGCCAGGTCGTAGAGGGCCCACGACACGACGCTGCGCCGGGTGGGGATCCATTGCGTGGAGGTCACGGGGGCAGGCTATCCGAGGCGCAGGGGCGAGGCGGGAGGCGCGGGTCCGAACCCGAACCCCAACCCCAACGGCGGCCGGTGAGCTTGTTCGCCCCGTCACGGGCTACTGGCTACTGCCCAACCCGATGCACGGTGAGCTCTCGAGTACGAACCGTCGGGCACCGGGCATCGGGAGTCGGGCGACTCCTACCGCCGACATCAGCAACGTAAGCTCTCCGATACTGTGCAGCGAACAATGCCATGAACTCCCATCGAACAGTTGCCGGCGCCCCGCCACCCCCCAACCTCAGGCGCCGCATCGAGCGAGCGCTCGTGGGAGTGATCATGACCATCGTCGTGCTCGCGGTGGAGCGTGCCATTGCGAGGTCGCTGTCGCCCCGGGAGTGAGCTACTTGCCGCGGGCGATGTCCACGATGAGCCAAAGGGTCAAGAGCGCCGCTGCGGCCCCGACCACCGATGGCGCCCACAGCGACACTCGATCGGAGATGGTCAGCAGCCCGGTGGCCAGGAAGGCGGCTCCCGCCGTGAGCGCGAAGGCGATCCGCCGCGCCCCCCGCCGGACGGTGGCTTCCAGATCGCCGGCACGGAAGTTCACCTCGAGGCGTTCCCCGGGACGAGCACCGATGAGGCGCTCGACGGCCTCGACGACGCGAATGAACCGGACCTGAAACCGGCGGATCTGATAAAAGAGACCGGCCATATCGAATCGGCCCCTCATGCCGGAGACGACCTCCCGCATGAGGAAGCGGCCGGCGACCTCGAAGGGATCGAGATCCGGGTCGAGCCTCGCAGTTGCCAGCTGCATTTGGGCCAGCGCTTTGCCGGTCAGCGTCAGCTCGGAGGGAAGCGGGACCCGGTAGCGGATCGAGATCTCCGACATCTCCTGGAGGATCGGCCCCAGCTGGATGTCTCGGAGTGACGCACTCCGGTAGCGGGCCATGAGTCCCGCGAGTTCACGTTGGAACGCGTCGACGTCGAGATCGCGGCGACTGTCGGCCCCCGCCATTGTCAGCGTCACGTCGGTGAGGAACGAGGCGTCCTCTTGCCAGAACGCCATCAGGAGCAAGATCATCTGCTCGCGGAGCCCGGCGTCGACCTCACCGACCATGCCGAAGTCGAGGAAGTAGATCCGGTCGTTCCACCACATGAGGTTCCCCGGATGGGGATCGGCGTGGAAGAACCCGTCCGTCATGATCTGCTTGTAGTAGCTCTCGAGGAGCTGGCGGGCGGCTTCCTTGCGGGCCGGGCCCTCCGGGGCGTCGCTGATCGGGACACCCTCAATCTCCTCCATGACGAGCAACCGGGAGCTGGAGAGTTCACGATGGACCGCAGGCACGCCCAAGCGGTCGAAGCCCTCGAGGAGCTCGCCCATCCGTTCCAGGTTCGCGGCTTCCCGGGTGTAGTCGAGTTCACGCTCGAGCGATTCGGAGAGGTGCTTGAAGACGGCACCGAGGTCGATCAGCTCGTTCAAACGCGGGCGCTTCGACGCCTTGGAGATGAAGATCTCGAGGAGGGCCAGATCCTCATGGATCTGATGGCGTGCGTTGGGACGCTGGACCTTGACGACGACGCGGTCTCCCGAAGCAAGCCGGGCGCGGTGGACCTGACCGATCGAGGCGGCGGCAAGGGGTTGCGGATCGATGGACTCGAAGACGTCCTCCCACGGAACGCCCAATTCTCGTTCCATCACCTCTACGACCTCGGCCTCCGTGAGCGCAGGCACGTGATCCTGGAGCGTGGCAAGTTCATCGATGAATTCGGGAGGCAGGAGGTCGGGTCGGGTGGACAGGATCTGTCCGATCTTGGCGAACGTCGGCCCGAGCCGCTCCATCGATCCCCTGAGCAGCTCCGCTTGCCGCCGGCGCCCGGCGGGAGACCGATCGCGAGTGCGCAGAGCCCGCAGCGCGGTCTTGAGCACGTCTCCGCCGATCTGGCTGCCACGGAGGAGCAGGCGCGGTGGCTGCTCCACAGTCGCAGTCCGACGCAATGGGGCCGCATGGGCAGAAGCTACGGTGCCGTCGGCGGCCGTGTTCACGATGACCACAGTGCATCGAGCATTGTGGGAGATGCGATTCGGAACGTTGCCGAGCAGAAACTCCTTGCGTCCCGCCATGCCGACGTTCCCGACTACGAGGACGTCGATCTCGGCCGACTCGGCCGCCCCAACGATCGCCATCGCTGGGTCCGAGCTCACAACGACGTGGGCGTGGCCACGGTCGCCGGCGAGCTGAGCGGCGTGACGCCGAAGTGAGTCTTCGGTCACGTCGGCCATCGTCGTATCGGCGACGTCGGCCCCGCCTTCGCTCGAAGGAACCAGAACCTGGACGAGATGAAGCTCGGCCCCGTACCGGTCGGCGAGGTCTCGCGCCCAGTCGACGGCTCGCGTCGCCGTCTCCGACCGGTCGGTGGCCACCATCACCCGGACCGGGCCGGGCCCAAACGGGGTGCCACTCATGCGCGCGATCCTATGGCGTCGCGGAACGCTTGGCTGAGGATCCGATCCCGCCGGCCTCTCGGAATGTCAGGTGAGCTCGTAGCTGGTTGTGATCTCGACACAGTCCCGGATCGTTCGCGCCACCGGGCAGTAGCCGGCGTGGAAGCCGTGAACCCGCTCGATCGCCTCGAGCTGGTCGTCGGTGGTTCCTGCCAGGTGGTAGGTGACGTGAATCTTGCGGATCACCAGCACCCGCCCGTCCTTGTGGATCTCACCGACTGCCGTCGAGGTGAGCTTCCCGTGTGATGCATCTACGCCGCGCGCTTCCAGCGCGCCCCCGAAGGTACCCGTCAGTCACCCGGCGGCGGCGGCTACGACGTAGTCGAGCGTCGTGGTGTCGGGGGGATGGTCGTCGGGGTCGACCCCGTAGTGCTCGGCGACCTCAGCGTGGACCCCGAACGTCGTTTCCGTGCCCGGCGGCAAGAAGGCCCGGCGCCGCGGGCCCTCGATCCGTTCGATGCGGACCTCGGAGCGGTAGACGGGACCGGTCTCTTCGTCACTCATATGTAGCCATCCCTTCGTCGGTGTCCCCGGCCCGCTTCGAGGCGGTGAGCAGCCGGTCGATCTCGCTGCGGAGTTCGTTGGGCCGGAACGGCTTCGTCATGAAGGCATCGGCTCCACCCTCTTCGGCGCGAGCCGCCATCTCGGGCTGGGCATGTGCGGTGAGGATGATCACCGGCGTATCCCCGAGTATCGGATTGCTTCGCAGCCGCCGCAGCACCTCCCACCCGTCGAGTCCGGGCAGACCGATGTCCAGGACCACGACGTCGGGGCGGTGCTTCTCGATCATCTCCAGGCCCGATACACCGTCTTCGGCAGCGAGGATCTCGAGGCCCATCGACCGCAGCGACACCTCGATGAGGCGCCGCACGGACGCAGAATCCTCAACGACTAGAACCGACCCTCTGCGAGAAGCACCCTCCACGACGGTCGGGATCGTAACCCAGTACTTCCCAACGCGGGTATTCAACTCGGCGCCGGAGCGTGCCGATACGAAGGGTGCGGTTCTTCGGAGAAAGCCGACCTAAATGAATCAACCTCCTGCGGCTCCGTCCGCAGCACGGGCCCTTGCGGCCCTCATCGGCAGACTGGCGGCAGCCCCCAATCTCGGTCGGGTGGTCGTGACTGCGGCGCGCAATCTCGTGGCTGCCAGCGAGTTCGATCGCTGCACCGCACTGCTCTTGGGGGGCTCCGACGAGTTGGTCCCCGTCGCCTCGGAAACTCCTGATGGCCACGGCGAACTGGGTGCGTGGCGGTCTATCCGCAAGATCGCGACCGTTCCCGCGATTCAGAGTGCCCTCGAGTCGGGCCGGCATCACTTCTCGACGGACGCGGCAGCGGACCCCGCCTACGCAGCCCACGTTTGGGGTGGGGGGCGTCGTGTCGCATCGGTGATGATCGTGCCGCTCATCGCCTGGGGAGAACCCCGAGGCATACTGCTGCTCGAATCGCCCGGGCCGATCGAACTCGACGCCGACACCGTCGAACTCGCGCTTGGCTGCGCTGACGCCGTGGCCGTTTCGATCGCGGTGGGCGCCATGCGGGACGACTACGCCCGCGATCGCGCCCAAGCCCAACTCGTGATGGGGACGCTCGGCCAGGCGTCGACCCAGCTGAGCACCCGGGGTGTGCTCGAGGTCATCGCCGATGCGGTGCGGCGCATCCTCGGCGACGCGACGACCCTGGCCGTCGCCTATCGCGACGGTGCTCCCGGAGAAGTGGTCATCGCCGGCGATCAGTCGCCGGGACTCGAGGTTCTCGACGTCATCGCCACGCCCGGGTACGAGTCCGCCGCCGTTGCCACGGCGCGGCGTCGGGTGAGCACCTTCGTCGGGCCGGAACTCGAGAATCTGCCGGAGCTGGCCGGTGTCGGCGCCGGGAGAGCGGTCGTGATTCCGCTTCGCCGGGCCTCCGAAGACCTCGGTCTCATTGTGTCGTTCGATCCTCGTCCTCGCCCGTATTCCGACGATTCCATGCGGGTCATTGCAACGCTGGCATCGCAGGGGGCGCTCTCGATGCACACCGTCCGCGTGCTCGAGTTGGAGCGGGCGACGGTGTCCCG
>JBFIQU010000110.1:0-6962 GCA_041609395.1 Acidimicrobiia bacterium
GAACATGGTCGGCCACATCGACGAACGCGAAGAGCAGGAATCCGAGGATGCCGACGATCGTCAGCAGCACCCCGAGGTAGGCGAACCCGTGGATCGCGATTTCGGACGCGACCGCGTCCCAGAACACCCGAAGCCGCGACGGCGCGGCAGGTTCCGGAGGGGTCGATGACGGTATCGGCGGCCGTGCCGGGGGCGGCGACTTCCGCTCGACGGGCGCTACCGGGCCCCGGTCCGGCAGCGATCGAGCCGGGACGGGGGTTACTGGAGTGGGGGAAGGTCGGGCGGCAACGCTCCGGGCCTCAGCGGGCGCTCGCGCCGTGGTGACCTCCGAGTCGAGGAGGGCAATGAGCCGGTCGTGGGTGGCGGTATCGATCGTGTCGGTTTCACGGGCGCAGGCGAGGAAGCCGGTGATGACCGGCCGGTTGGCTGCGAAGAAGCGGCTGCGGTTCGAGGGACCGCCGGTTCCGAACGAGCGACGCATCTGCGGCGGGGGAGCGATGCGAGGTTGCGGTGAGGCTGGCGCTGCCGCGCGGTCGGTGCGGGGCATGGCTGCGAGCGCCGGCGAATGGTTCCGGTCGGCCCGGTCCGGGCCAACAAGTGATGGTTCCAGTGCGCCGTAGAGCGGGAAGATGAAGAGGATCGGCGAGAGGACCGGGAGCAGCCCGGCGATTCCGACCCAGCCGAGGGCGGTCCTTCCCTTCCGGAAGCAGACGACCGTTGCGATGAGATCGACGACCGTGGTGAGTACGACGAGTTCTTCCATGTCCGTCCTCCTTGTGTGCAATGTCGCAAGGAGGGCGAGATTCGGGTATCAGGGGTTTCCCCCATTCGCGGCTCAGGGTCGTCGGGGCCGGTCGCGACCTTCGCCTAGCATTTCCAAGATGGGGGAGCGGCATCCAGCTATTTGTTCTCCGGAGGCGATCGCGGCGTGCTACCGGCCGGGATTGCGGATCGTATGGGAACAGGACGGCCTCCGCGATGTGTGGGAGGTCGTCGCAACCGACGAGTCGACGGCGACCACCCGGTTCATCGCCGCCGACGGTGAAGTCGCGGAGCGGACGGCCAGCTTCGAGCAGTTGTCCATGCACTCGGCGTTTCCCGTCGGCACCTCCGAGTTCATCGAGACCGACGTCGAGACGCCGGCCGGTTCGTTTCGAGGTACCGAGTGCATCGTCACGACGGCTGAGGGTGTCCGGCGGTTCTTCTTCAGCGCGGCCCACCCCGGTCCGCCGATCAGGATCACCGGTCCCGGCTTCCTCCGCCAGCAGGTCGAGCGGAGCGACATGTGAACCTGTCCGAGATCGCCGCATCGTTGCGTCGCCGTCGCGACCAGCTACGGGCCGAGCTCGATCAGCTCACCGAGCCGCCGGACGCCACGGCGACGGTCTCGTTCGGGAAGCGGGTCGGCGACGGAACGGCCGAGGCGGTTGAACGGATCGCCACGACGTCGATGGCGCGGTCGCTGGCGGCAACGCTGGCGGACGTCGACGCAGCCCTCCTCAAGATCGACGCCGGGACGTACGGCGTCTGCGACGGTTGCTCACTCCCCATCGCTCCCGCCCGGTTGGTGGCACGACCCGCCGCGCTGCGGTGCATGAAATGCTTGGAAGGCTGATCGGCCACCACGCTGCGGAGTCGTGACCTTCGGCCCTGGGATCTCCGGGCGCCGGGCGGTAGCCCGGTAGAGGCGCGTCCGGCCGCAGCGTCGGAAATCAGCGCTCGAGGGGGGTGAGATGGATGGATGCAGCGCTCGTCTTCACGTACGGGCGGCCGGCACCCGGACGCGAACCGATAGCGATGGAGGCGTTTACCGATGCGTTCACGTTCTGGGGCAAGCTGGCGGCCGATGACAAGTGCGATGAGCCGTTGGCGTACCTGGCTCCCGGCGGTGGGGGCCTCATGATCATCCACGGCGAACGGAAGTCGCTCTTCGATATCGTCGACACCGCAGAGTTCCGTGATATCTACTTCAAAGCCGGATTCTGCGTTCCCGATCTGGACTACAAAATCTTCGTAGCCGGGGACAAGGTCATGGAATTCATGGCCGACTGGGCCCGGTCCGGGTCAGAACTCGGATTCATGTGATCGCCGCTACGGATCAGGTCGCCGGGCCCTCGCCGCGCGGCGGGGGCCCGGCGCGGGGGGGTGCGATGCGATCGGTGCGCAGCTGCTGGCGGAACAGGCCGTCGGGAATGGGGGCTCCGACCCTGATGAGAGCCAGGTTCCAGGACGGTGACGATCCGAGATTCCATCGCAGGAGCTTCACCGCGAGCTTGCCGGCGATGAGGGCACCAGGATGGCGCCGTATTCCGAGGATCGATCGCAGCCGGGGCGGCAGCGTCGCGACCGCCGCCTGGTAGAGCACCCGGTATGCGGGCCGTACGACCAGGGGTAGGGGAGGAGAGCGCAGGAAGTCGATGGCGGCACTCATTCCCGGCGACGGCGCTGCTTCGGGATGGAAGGCGAGCCAGGAGCCGAGATCGGCCGCAGTTGCCGGTAGTGGATCGACATCGAGGAGACGTCCGACGTCGGTTTGCTCCCGAACGAACTGGTCCGCTTCGTCGTCTGTGATCGAACGTGCGCCGAAATGCCTGTACGCGACGAGGAACGAGTCGGTCAGGGCGTTGTGGACCCAGGCGGCTAGGTCGGGTTGGTCCGCCGAGTACGGCCGACCCCGGGCCGACATCCCCGCCACCGGCCGGTGCGCCCGTCGGACCATGGCCACCGCTCGCTCGACTTCGGGCATCGCTCCGAACGCGGTGGCGGTGACGTATGCCGAGGTGCGGGACAGCCGACCCAGTGGGTCCTGCCGGTAGCGCGAGTGGTCGGCAACCCCGGCGACGACCTCGGGATGGGCCGCTTGCACCAGCAGGGCGCGAATGCCGCCGACGAACGCCGCGGCGTCGCCGATGATCGGCCACGTCATCGAGTGCGGACCGAATAGGCCCGGATCGCCCTCGTAGTCGAGGGTGTCGGTCAGCGGATATGGAGCGTGGTCGAACAACGAGGTCGTGCGAGCGACCACGCGGTTCTTCTGGGCGTCGATGAGAGCTCGAATTCGTCCCACGCATTTCATTCGGTGCCGCCGAGGCTCGTGGATGATCCTCACGACCGGAGAAATCTTCGGCTCTGCACCTTCTTCAGTGCCGTTTCAGGTTCCGAGTCGTATGGTCGGGGTCCCAGCCAGAACGAGAGAGGCCAACATGTCACGAAAGACGAAGACCCTGCTGGTCGCAGGTGCAGTCCTCATCACCGCAGTGGCGGGTTTTGCTTTTGTCGGCGACGACGACGGCAGCGAAGTCCCCATCACCGGTGACGAACTGGTGCGAGCCACCGAAGCCGCCCTTGCCGTCTATCCCGACGGGACGGTCACCGAGACCGAGAAGGGCGACGAGGAAGGCGCCTACGAAGTCGAAGTCACGCTGCCCGACGGGTCCCAGGTCGATGTCCACTTCGATTCCGGGTTCAACCTCCTGAGCACCGAGGCCGACGGACCCGACGACGACTGACCCCGGATCGAGCGTCTCAGTGTTGCGACCCGCCGCGCGGCGGGGCGCCGCGCGTTCCGAGTCCGGGAACCTGAAGCAGCTCTGGAGCGTCCCAGCTTCGATGCAACAGACGCCCGGAAGGAGAACCGCAATGCGCCGCATCGCAGCCGGCCTGATTGCCTTGTCCCTGCTCGCCGCTGCGTGTACGCCGGAAGAGGCGGCCACCACGACGACACAGCCGGGCGCCACCACGACCACCGCCACCACCTCGCCGGTGACCGGTACCACCCGACCCGTGACCGGAACCACCCGACCTGTCACCACCACGACGACGCGCTTCGATCCCTCGACGGTTCAGTTCGTTGCGGCGCTGGAACGGTTCGACCGCTGCGACGCGTTCCTGGACTACATCCGAGCGGAGGCTCTCTCCCGGGTTGGTCCCTACGGTCTCGAAGGTGGGAATCAGTATCCCTGGTTGTGGCGTGATGGCGATAGGTTCTTTGGTGCCGAGGGTGATGCCGCTCGGGCCCAGACGTTCACCACTGCAGCCGCTGCAGGCGTGCCCGGGGTGGACTTCTCCACGTCGAACGTCCAGGTGGCCGGGGTCGACGAGCCCGACATCATCAAGACCGACGGTACCCGCATCGTCGCCATCGTCGACAACGTCCTCTATTACGTCGATGTGTCGGGTGACGAGCCCGTGCTCACCGATCGAATCCGGATCGGAGACGGGTGGAATCACCGCTTCTTCCTGGGGGATGACCGCATCCTCGTGTTTTCCGGTGGTGGCGGCTTCATCGCCGAACCGTGGGCAACCGACGTTGCACGCATCCTGCCGCCGTCGCAGCCGTACATGACCATCACCGAGGTAGACATCAGCGATCCCGACGACCTCTCGATCGGCCGGACCCTGACGATCAACGGGAACTTCGTTTCGGCCCGGCTCATCGACGGCACCGTCCGCGTCGTGGTCTCGTCCTATCCTGCCGGCCTCACCTTCGTCTATCCGAGCGGTCCCAGCGCCGAAGACGTCGCCGAGGCGGCGAACCGGCGCATCATCGAGGAATCCACCCTCGAGACCTGGCTTCCCGGCTACGCACTGTCCGACGGAGATCGTCTGCTGGCCCAGGGCATCCTTGGAGACGGCGACTGCAGCCGGATCCACAAACCGGCGGAATTCGCCGGATTCGAGATGCTCTCGGTTCTGACCCTCGAGCTCGGCGGTGATCTCGAGCCGGGCGAAGCCACGACGCTCACCGCCCGCGGCGAAACCGTCTACGCCTCGACCACCAGCCTCTACGTGACCACCAACGTCTGGGTGCCGTCAGACGTCACGGATCGGGACGACATCGCACCCTTCGAACAGCGGTACGAGACGGCCATCCACCAGTTCGACATCACCGGCGACGCCCCGGCCGAGTATCTGGCCTCCGGCAGTGTCGAGGGGCATCTGCTCAATCAGTTCTCGATGGATGAGTGGAACGGCAACCTCCGCATAGCCACCACAGCGGGAGCTCCCTGGGGGTTCAGCGACGAATCCGAGAGCTTCGTCCATGTGTTCCGGCGTGACGGCGACCGGCTGGTTCGGATCGGCAAGGTCGGCGACCTGGGCCGGGGAGAGCGCATCTTCTCGGCTCGGTTCATCGAGGATCAGGCGTACATCGTCACGTTCCGCCAGGTCGATCCGCTCTACATCGTCGACCTCAGTGACCCGACCGTTCCCGTGGTCACCGGTGAGCTCAAGATTCCCGGATATTCGTCCTATCTCCATCCGCTGGGCGGGGATCGCCTGCTCGGAGTCGGCCAGGACGCCGACTCGCGCGGCGTGACCGACGGCACGAAAGTCTCTCTGTTCGACGTGTCCGATCCCACCAACCCGATCGAGACCGACACGTGGACGTTGCGTGGTGGCTACAGCGACGCCGAGTGGGACCACCTGGCGTTCCTCTACTGGGCTCCAGAGAATGCTGCTGTGCTCCCGCTGCAGTCGTGGGGCGCCTCCTTCTTCGGTGCCGTCGTCCTCGACACTGAAGGCGGCCTGGAAGAGCGAGCCCGTATCGAGCACGATCTCGACGAGATCGACCGCGGTGCCACCGACTGCCGCCGCATCACCGAAGCCGACCTCGGCGGGAACACCGAGTTGCCGCGCGAGGTCATCGTGCAGGTGTGCGGAGAAGAAGATCCCGGCGGAGCCGCCGGCTACTTCTGCGAGGTGCTTCCTGCCGACGAACTCCGCTACATAACAGAAGAGGTGAGTGGGGTCGACCTCACGACCCTCGTGGGTGAGGGCGAACGGCTCGAACTGTGCTGGCCGGAGTATGAGGATCGTTTCCCGGTGATCCGCTCGCTTGTCATCGGCGACACGTTGTGGACCCTGACCCGCGGTGCGCTTCAGGCGAACGATTTCGCCGACCTCGACGAGGTGGCGGTCCAGATCGTGTTGAAGTAGCAGGCGGGTAACGGCTATCGGTTCAGGACTACTAACTTGGCCCGGCACGGCACCCACCGTGCCGGGCTGAGTTCGACCATGGGGGGTCCATGTCCAATCCGATTGTCAGCGCACGCGACGTCGTCAAGACCTTCGGCGACGTCCGAGCGCTCGAGGGCGTCTCGATCGAATTCGAGCCGGGGATCATCTACGCGCTCCTGGGACCGAACGGTGCGGGCAAGACCACACTCATTCGCATCCTCACCACGCTTCTGAAACCCGACTCCGGGACGGCACGCGTTGCCGACATCGACGTCCTCGCAGATCCGAAGACGGCGCGCACCCGCCTCGGCCTGGCCGGCCAATTCGCCGCCGTCGATGACTATCTGACCGGGCGAGAGAACGTCGAGATGGTCGGACGCCTCTACGGGTTCAGCGGGACCGAGGCGGCACGGCGCTCCGACGAGGTTCTCGAACGGATCAACCTGACCGACGCCGCCGACCGCCCGGTGCGGACGTACTCGGGCGGGATGCGCCGCCGCCTCGACCTCGCTGCGTCGATGGTGGGCCGGCCCCAGGTGTTGTTCCTCGACGAACCGACCACAGGGATCGACCCCCGCAGCCGCATCGACATCTGGGACCTGATTCAGGATCTCGTCGAGGCCGGGACCACCATCCTGCTCACCACGCAATATCTCGACGAAGCGGACCAGCTGGCAAACCGCATCGGCGTGATCGACCAGGGGAGACTCGTGGTCGAGGGAACGGCGGGTGAGCTCAAGGCGACGCTCGGCGGCGACGTCATCGAGCTTCATCTCGGCTCCGACGACTGTGAGGCGGGTCGCCGGCTCCTGGCGGAGATCGCAGGAGAGGAACCACAGTTCGACGAGGCCAGCAGGCTCCTGACCATCCCGGCGCCCGAGGGCGCGCGCACCCTTCTCGCCACCGCACGGCGTCTCGACGCAGCGAGGATCGTTCCGCTCGACATGTCACTGCGGAAACCCACGCTGGACGAGGTGTTCCTGGCCGTCACCGGTCACACCGCC
>JBFIQU010000111.1:0-6901 GCA_041609395.1 Acidimicrobiia bacterium
GAGGGAGCCCCGGCCGTACGGCCGGGGCTCCCGCAGTTCCTTTCTGTGCGGTGCGTCCGTTGCTACTCGGTTGCGTCTGCGGCGACGCGGTCGCGCACGATCTGCCACATGGCCTCGGACTTCGGTCCGCCCATGTCGGCGTGCAGAACACCGTTGTCCCAGCCGCCGTCGTACCAGACGAAGGCCATGCCGTGCGTGTCGCCGCCGTTCGGAGTCGGGATGTGGTCGGTCACGGTGTAGGTGTCGAGATCGACCACGATCGTCTCCCAGCCGGCCATGTTCGATACCCAGATCTCATTGACATCCGGGTCCGGGTGCAGCGCGCAGTGATCGACGCTTGACGCCGAACTGCCCAGGTGCAACGGCTGGTTGAACGCCCGCGACGCCCGGAAGCGACCTACAGCGTCGACCATCGCCAGCGAATTGCCCCGGTTATGGGTGCCTTCGCCCTTGCCGACGATCCAGATCTCCTGCTCATTCCAGTTCAGGCAGATCCCGTACGGACCGGCGATCCCGGCGCTGGTCTCATCGACGACTTCGTTGGATTCGTTGTCGATCTTGTAGACGTGGCTGCTGTGGCCGTCGATCAGGTAGGTGTATTTGCCGTCGGCGGTATGGGTGATCCCGATCGGATGCCATCCGACGCCTTCGATCACGGTCGGCTCACCCGTTGCCAGGTCGAGCTTGGCCACCGCCGCTGCCGGCGAGTGGTTGCCGCGGATCCAGTTGGCGCCCATCGAGATGTACACGTACTGGCCGTTCGGGGACGGCGTCGTGAACGGGTGGCCCATGGGCTTCACGTCGTCGTAGGTGATCGACTTCCACACCCGGTTGTTGTCGTTGGGGTCGAGGATGTGGTGCGGGCCGCCGTTAGCGCCAAAGCCCCACTGCAGGATGCACTTGTGGTTGCCTTCCCAGTCGTTCCAGCACTGGATGTGGTGGAGCGCCTGGCTGCGCATTCCGCCCTCGAAGTAGCTCTCTTGCTTGAGAATCTTGTTGATCTTGCCGGTGCGGACGTTCCAGATGCCGACGTAACTGATCCGGTCGTCGCCCGGTGTCTCCGACCATCCGACGTAGATGTACTTGCCGTCCGGTGACACACCAACGCCGTGTGGTCCGCGCGTGATGGGTCCGCCCATGAGGCCGATCCCGTCGTCGCGGCCCATCGCATACGAGTACACGATCTCGTGGGTGTAGGCGTCGATCACGTGGTAGCCGATCCAGTTCGCCGTATCGTCGGTGATCGCCGGATTGATGGTTGCGTAGCTCTCGCTGGTGAAGTACACCTTCGGGTAAGCTGCGATATCCCACGCGTCCGGTCCCTCGTCGGGGCTGTCACCTTCGAACACGAGCCAGAGCCCGCCGCGGACCGATTCCTCGTTGGCCCACCCGTCGTTCGGGAGATCAACCGGATTCGGGGCGGCCCGGTACTCTCCGGCTACAGCCACAGTCCTCACCGATGCCGATGCCAATTGATCCTGCAAGGTCGAAATCTGGGACTGGGCAGCCGACAGTTCGCCGCTCACGCGGTCGAACTCCGATTGTGATACACCCGTCTGCCCGGCCGGCTGCGTGGCCTGCGTCGTGGTCGCGGCATCCCCGTCGTCATCACTCGTGCAGGCCGTCACGACCAGCGACATCGCTGCCAGAAATACAAAGAGCCGGAACAGCGGCCGTCCCGGCCCACGCGGTTTCATCATTGTTCGCCTCCGCAATAGTTTCTCCTCCCCAGGATTCCTGCCTGGTTCCTGGGGGACAAAGTACGGACGGCGTCCCGACGCCGATTAGGGCCCTTTGCCCCTTCATCACCCCCGTTGGGCTCCGTGTGTCGGGAGCGTCGATGCCATAGTTTTGCGGAGCGCGGAGTTCCGCGTCCTGAGCGGTGATGGAGGAGACGTGAAGGTTTCGAAGGTGTTGCTCTATGTCGGTGCCATGGCCCTGGTGGCTGCGGCGTGCGGAGGCGGGGATTCGGGGGATGCGGGGACGACGCAGCCCGGGAACACGCCCACCACGTCGGCGGTCGATGCACTGGCGGTTGCCGAAGGGAAGCGCCTCTTCGAAGGAACGTGCGCGGCCTGCCATGGCTTCGATGCGCAGGGCATCCAAGGGTTGGGCCGGCCGCTCGTATCCAACGCGTTTGTCGCCGAGCGCAGCGATGCCGACGTCGTGGCATTTCTCACGGTGGGGCGAGCCGCCGATCATCCGGACAACACGACCGGCGTCGCCATGCCACCGCGCGGGGGCAACGTGAACCTGACGGATCAGGATCTCGGCGACATCGTTGCGTACCTCCGGACCCTCGCCGATGTGCCGGTGGCGGCTCCCGCGACCACCGCAACCACGCAGGCTGCGACGACGACGACCGGCGGGGACACGACCACGACGACCGGAGGTGAAGGCGAGCCCACCGTGATCGAGGTGATCGGGCTCGACGAGGCGTTCAGCATGAGGACGATCGAGGTCACCGCCGGCGAGCAGGTCACGATCGTCTTCAACAACAAGGACACGTCCGGTGAGCCGCACAACTTCCATCTGCGCACTCCGGACAACGATTGGTTCACCCAGATCGCCGAGGCACCCGACGTGCAAGAGATCACGTTCGTGATCGACGAGCCGGGGGAATACGGCTACTTCTGCGATACGCACTCGAGCACGATGACCGGTACGCTGATCGTCACGTCCGGGTCGTAGGTGAGGCGGAGGCGTCGATGACGGGTAGGCGATGGGCAACAGCGTTCGCGGCATTCGTGCTGCTCGCGTCGGCCTGCTCGGCGGACACCTCGTCCCAACCCGACTCTCTCGCCACGACCACGACGACGTCGGTCATGGTTCCGGCGGATCCCGACGCCGGAGTGTTCATCGCGAACGTGAACATGACGGACGCCGGTTTCGATCCGGCCATCTTGTTCCTGCCGGCAGGTCGCTACGTCCGACTCGTGCTTCGCAACAGGGGCGAGGAAGAGCACCACTACCGGGTCGTCGGCTTGATTCCGGCCCAGCTGCGGTGGCTCCGGCCCGCCGACCTGGACGAAGACCAGATTGAGAGCTCGGAGGAGTTCGTCGGCGTCTACGAAGACGATGTCGAGCACGTACTGCACCACCTGGCGCCGTCGTATGTTCCCTTCAAAGAGGAATCCCCCGCCGGGATCAAACCGATCGGCAACGAGGTACACGGCTACGCTGCCACCGGCAAGATCGACGTCGTAGCGTTCTACGCGCTAGAAACCGGGACGTACGAGGTCGTCGACGCCCTGTTTCCGGAGATAAAGGGTCAGATCATCGTGTTCGATCCGCGACCCGAAGGCGACGCCGGGTCGTGACCCGGCCTCAGGTGCAGCGCTCCGACGATGCTCGTGTGAGGTTCTTGGTCTCTGATGGTCATGGTTCGGCGGACCTGGATTCGCCGGGAAGCGGTATCGACACGAGGAGGGGAAGCTCGTGACCTGGCCGGCCGCCGGACTGCGAGCGGTAGCGGTGTTCGTGTACTTCGTCGTCGCCACCGTGTGGCTCCCTGATTTCGTATTGAAGCTCGACGGCATCGCCGGAGCGTCGGCCTTCGTTCGCGACGCGGTGGTGTCCGCCCTCTGGATGGCGGGCCTGGCGGGCGGCCTGGTTCTGCTGCGGCGGGCCCAGCGCCGGGGAGTCATCTGATGGCGATCCCGTCGTCCCTGGCGTACTACGACCGCAACATCCCGTGCATGGCGGCCTGCCCGGTCCACACCAACGCCGGCGCTTATGTGGCCGCCATCGCCGAGGGCGACGACCTCACCGCCTACCTGACGGCACGGTTGCCCAACCCGTTCGCGTCGGTGTGCGGGCGGGTGTGCGCCGCCCCGTGTGAGGAGGCATGCCGGCGAGGTGAGGTGGACAGCCCGATCGCAATTCGTGCTCTGAAACGGTTCGTGACCGAGAAATACGGCCCGGAATCAGGAAACGGCAAGGCGGCCGCTGTTGTCGCCCGTGATCGTCCGGAACGGAGCGAATCGATCGGCATCGTCGGGGGTGGGCCGGCCGGACTCGCCGCCGCCCACGACCTGCGGGTGCACGGTTACCAGGTCACCCTGTACGAGGCGACCGACGGCCTGGGCGGGATGATGGTGCTGGGCATTCCCGAGTACCGACTCGATCGCAACCTGGTACGAGCCGAGATCGGCGCCATCGTCGATCTGGGTGTGGAGGTGCAGTACGGCACCCGGCTCGGAACCGACATCACGCTCGAAGGCCTGCGATCACGTCACGACGGTGTGGTGCTTGCCCTCGGCGCCACTCTGGGACGCGGCCTGGACATTCCCGGCCACGACGCCGACGGGGTCTTGCGGGCGATCGAGTTCCTCATCAACATCAACCGCGGATTCGCCGTCGACGTCGGGGAACGAGTGGTCGTCATCGGCGGGGGTGACGTGGCGATGGACGCCGCCCGTACCGCCCTCCGGGCCGCCCAATACGGCGAAGGGGCGGCGGCGCCGGTCGATTTGCCTGAAGGCGAGTACGTCGAAGCCATGGATGTCGCCCGCACGGCGATGCGGGCGGGCGCCAAGGACGTGACCGTCGTGGCTCTGGAAAGCCCTGAAGAGATGCCGGCGGCGGAGTTCGAGATCGAAGAGGCGAAGGTCGAAGGCATCAGGTTCGTGCACCGGCAGGGCCCGGATCGCATCGAGGTTCAGAACGGCGCGGTCACCGGCTTGACGACCGTCAAGGTGCTATCGGTGTTCGACGAGGACGGCCGGTTTGCTCCGACCTTCGACGTCGACGAGAAATCGACGATCGAGGCCGACACCGTGATCATTGCGATCGGACAGGCCATCGACCTCGAAGCTCTCGGTGGTGCCGGCGGTCCGGAGATCTCGCCGCGTCGCACGATCGCCACCGAAGCGTCGACCATGGCCACCTCGCTCGCTCGGGTGTGGGCTGCCGGGGACGCCGCTTTCGGCCCCCGGTCGCTGATCGATGCCATCGCCGACGGCCGCAAGGTTGCAGCCAGCGTCCACCGGACCTTTGCCGGTACGGAGGACGACCGGGTCGAGGGGACGCTGGTTCCGCTCCGGGAGTTTCACCGGCTCGGGGACCTCTACGACCGCGTCCCGCGCCAGAAGGTTCCCACCCTGGCTACGGAACGCCGCATCGGCTTGCAGGAGGTCGAACTCGGCTTCACGGAGGCCGAAGCCCGGCTCGAAGCACAACGGTGCCTGCGCTGCTTCTCCAACATCCAGCTGGACACCTCGATCTGCGTGCTGTGCGCGCTGTGCGTCGATGTGTGCCCGTACGATCTGATCTCGATGGTGCCGGCAGCAGACTTCCAGGAGGGCACGGCGGCGGGGACCGCCCTGCTGCTCGACGAGTCGAAGTGCATCCGATGCGCGCTCTGCATCGATCGCTGCCCGACGAGCGCACTCGCGATGTCGACCTGGATCGGCGTCGGGGCACTACCGGTGGAGGTGATGGCGTGAAGATCCGCGAGACGGCGTTCGGCCGGTCCGTGTTCCGCAGCCCGAATCGGGTCACCGAGCGGGACCAGGCCGCCGGCCACTGGTCCAACTTCTTCCTCCACATCTACCCGGTGAAGGTGCGCCGCCGGGAAATCCATTTTCGCCACAGCTGGTACCTCGGCGTGGCGTCGACCGTCCTGCTGGCCTCGCTGGTCGGTTCCGGGATCTACCTGATGTTCTTCTACGTTCCGTCTCCGTCGTCGGCGTACGGCGACATCCAGACGATCCAGACCCAGGTGGCCTTCGGCCAGTTCATTCGCAACGTGCATCGCTGGTCGGCCCACCTCATGGTGATTGCCGTCGCCGCCCACATGGCGAGGGTGTTCTATCGGGGGGCGTACAAGTCCCCGAGGGAATTCAACTGGACGATCGGGGTGATCCTCCTCGTCCTCACGCTGCTGCTGTCGTTCACCGGATACCTGTTGCCCTGGGACCAGCTGGCGTACTGGGCCGTGACGGTGGGGACGTCGATGGCCGACTTCGTCCCGTTCATCGGCGAGCAAGTGCGCGAAGTCTTGCTGGGTGGCGACTCGGTCGGCTCGGCGACCCTGCTGCGCTTCTACGTACTCCACGTTGCGGTGCTGCCTCTGGCGATGGTCGTGTTGCTCATGGTCCACCTGTGGCGATGGCGCAAGGACGCCATGCTCGATCAGGCTCGCGGTCCAGAGGGAGACGAGTGATGGACTCAAATCCCCGGGTCGTCGACGGCAAGCGGTTGCTCGGAGTGGTCCCCGGCGAGCCTGCCGTGGGGCAGCGCAAAGAGCCGGCCGATCAAGACCTCGTCATGGTGTGGCCACACCTCCTCGTGCGACACGCAGTCGTTGCCATCGCTGTGCTGCTTCTGGTCCTCGTGGTGTCGCTGCTGTTCGATGCGCCGCTCCGCGAGCTGGCCAACCCGTTCGAGACGCCGAATCCCGAGAAGGCTCCCTGGTATTTCGCTGCGCTGCAGGAGCTGCTGTCGCACTTCCATCCGATGATCGCCGGCGTATTGGTTCCGACGGCCATCATCGGCGGATTGCTGGCACTGCCGTACATCGATCGCAACCCGGCGTTGGCGATCCGGCTGCGGAAAGTTGCTGTGGCAACGTTCACCCTGTTTCTGGTCGTGTGGATCGTGCTCACCCTGATCGGTTTCGCCTTTCGCGGGCCGAATTGGGGTTGGGTCTGGCCGTGGGAGGAATGGCACGGTGAACTATGAGTGACATGGATCGCAGGGAGTTCTTGAGCCGGGGGTGGAAGCTCGGGCTGGCCCTCATCGGTGCCGCCGGCATTTGGACGTCGTGGGATGTGCTGCGACCGCTGGTCAGCGCCGGTCTCGGCGGCATCGTCAAGACGGTGCCGGCCAACGAGGTGCCGGACGACTCGGCCGTCTTCGTGCGGGCTGCGCAGTCGTACTTGACGAAGATCGACGACGA
>JBFIQU010000112.1:0-6890 GCA_041609395.1 Acidimicrobiia bacterium
AGCGACCGCTTCACCTGGTCGTGGCGATGGGCCCTGGTCGCCGCGATCCTCGTCGGCCTGGCACTTGCGGTTGGCGGACTCGGCCTGCTGCTGCGGGTCAGCCCGTCGTCGTCTCCGGCCCTCTTCCCGGGAGGACCCGTAGCCACCGCGACGACGGTTCCCTCCACAACCACGACGACCCGGCCCGCAGGCGACGTCCGGGTCGTCTTCGACGTTGCCGTCTACGACCCGTTTGGCAATGAGATCGAGGAAGACGGCCTTCTCGACCTGCTCCGCGACGACGACCCGAGGACCGCCTGGCACACGGAGCGCTACTTCGACGAGTTGCCGAGCGTGAAGCCGGGGGTCGGGGTCGTTTTCACGGTTCGTACCTCCCCCGATTTCATCGACATGTCTGTCTCCCCCGGTACGCACTACTCGCTCGGATGGGCACCGGTCGTCCCCGACGATTTCACCGGATGGGAGTTCACCGCCACCGGCCGCATCGTGGGCGGCTCGGCCCGGGTGCAGCTTCCGTCCCGACGCCCAGGAGCCTGGCTCCTGTGGCTCACGGATCTCCCGCGGCTCGATGATGACGTGTTCGGCGCCCGGATCTTCGAAGTACGGTTCACATCGTGACAGACCGCGCTGCGACCGACGCCCGGCTCATCGACCGGTTTCGTACCGGCGACATCGACGCGTTCAACCAGCTGATGGAAGCCCACGAGGACCGCGTGTTCGGGATCTGTCTGCGCATCATGCGGGAACGCGAAGCCGCGCTCGACGCCACCCAGGAGACCTTCATCACCGTCTTCCGCAAGGCGGACAAGTTCACCGGGCGCTCCGCCTTCAGCACATGGCTCTACCGCGTCGCCGTCAACACCTGCTACGACGCACTCCGCCGCAGCCGCCGCCGCCCGACGCAGCCCTTGCCCGAACACACCGACCCCGTCGATCCAACGGCCGGCGACGACTTCGCGGCGGCGGAACTGCGCCCCGACCTCGAAGCGGCCCTGCAAGCCCTCGCCCTCGAGTTCCGGTCCGCCGTGGTCCTGGTGGACCTCAACGGCATGCCCCTCGAAGAGGCAGCGGACGTACTCGGGGTGCCCATCGGCACGATCAAGAGCCGGCTGTTCCGCGGCAGGCGTCAGCTCGCTCAAACTCTCGGGAACCTTTCCGGTACGTCCGGACCTCCAAAGGACTGACATGCACGAGCACGACCACGACCTGATCATGGCCCTCGCCGAAGGCACGCTGCCCGACGCCGAGGTGCGTACGGTCGAGGCAGCGGTTGCCGCATGCGCCACCTGCACCCAGGAACTCGCTCTCCAACAGCAGGCTCTGCATGCACTCGCCACGGCCACCCCGCCGCGCCTCGACGATCTGGAGCGGCAGCGGCTGCGGCGCGCCGTTGCCGCCGCCGTCGACCTGACGCCCGTGGTCGCACCGGCGCCACAGCGCCGCCGCTGGAACATCCCGGCCATCGGGGTCGCGGTTGCCGCCGTCCTCGTCACGGCGCTCGCCGCCGGCCCGCTCGTCAACCTCCTCTCGACGTCGGGATCCAACGACTCCGCCGGTGATTTCGCCGCCGCCGCCACCACCACCACCACCACGCAGTCTGCGGCGTTGAGCGCCCCATCCTCCGAGAGCGAAGTTGGTATCGCCGGCAGCCCCTCCGAAGAGATCTCCGAGAGCTCCGGACTGAGCGATCAGTCCTACTTCGACGCAACGCGAGAGAGCGCCCCGAACCTGGGTGCCGTCAGCGATGGATCACTCGACGACCTCCTGTCGAAGGTGGTCGAAGGAGATCCCGCCGCCGCCCCGTGGGTGGACGAGGATGCGACGATCGCCACCTCGTCCCGCGACGGCGTTCCCGACTGCGCCCTGGCGGTGGCAACGAGCTTCGCCTCGGTGCGGTACACCGCGCTCATCGGTACGGGCGACGCCGAGGGCGCGGAGGCCCTGGTCTACAGCGTCGGCTTCGAGGACGGCAGCGCCGCCGTCGCCGCCGTCGACGCAGCCACCTGCGAACTCGTCCGCTACCGGGCCTCATCACGTGCGGTGACCCCACTGGGAACACCTCAAGACTGATCTCCGGGCGGGCATCCGATCGGAGGCCCGCCGTCACTGGCTAATCTCCGCCGGGTTGTGGACGATTTTCCTAGTCGCATAGCCGACGCACTCGAATCCATCGCCCTCCGCATACGGTCCCTGACCGTCGACCGCGTCTCACGCTGGTTGAAGTGGGCGGCGCTGGGTCTGGTCATCGCCACCCTGGCCGGGCTCGGGGTGCTGTTCCTCTTGATCGGCCTGTTCCGCATCGTCGGGGAGATCACCGGAGTGCGGGTGGCCTACGCGGCGCTGGGAGGATTATTCGTCGTCGCCGGAGCGTTCCTGTGGTGGAACCGCAACCCCCGATCCGAGGAAGTCGAATGAGCCAGCACACCGTCGTCATCATCGGGTCCGGACCAGCCGGACTCACCGCTGCGGTCTACACCGCCCGCGCCGATCTCTCACCGCTGATGATCGAGGGTGCGCAGGCCGGCGGTCAGTTGATGCTCACGACCGACGTCGAGAACTACCCGGGATTCCCGGACGGAATCCTGGGGCCGGAACTCATGGACCGTTTTCGCAAGCAGGCAGAGCGTTTCGGCACCCAGATGATCACCGCCGACGTCACCAAGGTGGACTTCTCGTCACGGCCGTTCCGCATCTGGGTCGACGCCGACGAGTACACCGCCGACGCCGTGATCATCTCGACCGGCGCCTCGGCGCGCTGGCTTGGCGTTCCCGGCGAGGAGAAACTGCTCGGCCACGGCGTCTCGTCGTGCGCAACGTGCGACGGGTTTTTCTTCCGCGATCTCGAGATCGTCGTGGTGGGCGGAGGGGATTCGGCGATGGAGGAGGCGTTGTTTCTCACCAAGTTCGCCTCCAAGGTCACCATCGTTCACCGGCGTGACGAGTTCCGGGCTTCGAAGATCATGGCGAACCGGGCCCTCGCCCATCCCAAGATCGAGGTGCGATGGAACACCGTCGTCGACGAGATCCACGGGGAATCCGAGGTGACCGGGGTGAAGCTGCGGAACGTCGTGACAAACGAGGTCGAGGACTTCGCCACCAACGGCGTGTTCGTTGCCATCGGCCACATCCCGAACACCGACCTGTTCGCAGACCAGATCGAGCTCGACGCCAAGGGATACATCCTGACGTTCGAGGGCACGATGACATCGGTGCCCGGCGTGTTCGCCGCCGGCGACGTCGTCGACAAGGTCTATCGCCAGGCGATCACTGCCGCCGGGACCGGCTGCCAGGCGGCCATCGACGCCGAGCGGTGGCTGGAGGCCGTGGCTCACGGGGAATGAGAACAGAACCGGTAACGTTGTACGGCACACTCAGAATTCTTTGGAGGTGAGGGCCTCACGCGGCCGCAACCATGGCAGACAATCTCATCACGATCACCGATCAGACGTTCACCGAGACCATCACGGGCGACAAGCCCGTCCTCGTCGATTTCTGGGCCGTGTGGTGTGGGCCGTGCCGGATGATCGCGCCGATCCTCGAAGAGATCGCCTCGGAGCACGGAGACAAGATCACGATCGGCAAGCTCAACGTCGACGAGAACCAGCAGACGGCAATGAGCCACGACGTCATGAGCATTCCCACCATGATCGTCTTCCAGGACGGGGTCGAGAAGAAGCGCCTCGTGGGCGCCCGTCCCAAGAAGGCGATCCTCGAGGAGCTCGCCGAGTTCATCGCCTGACGCAAGTTCTGGCACGATAGAGCCGTGCGGCTCTATCGAATGGGCGATACGGGAGAGCCGGTCCGCGACATCCAGGACCGGCTTTCCGCGTTGGGCTTCGCGGTCGGCGATCCGCAGGGGCGCTTCGGCGAGTCGACGCGCGCCGCAGTCCTCGATTTCCAGGAGTCGCGACGGCTCGACGCCGACGGCATCGTGGGACCCGACACCTGGAGAATTCTGGTAGAAGCGGGCTATGCCCTCGGTGAGCGGCTCCTCTACTACCGAATCCCCATGATGCGAGGCGAGGACGTCGCCGAATTGCAGCGCCGCCTCAACTCGCTGGGGTTCGACGCCGGAAAGGTCGACGGGATCTTTGGTCCCGACACGCAGCGGGCGGTGCTCGACTTCCAGCACAACCGCGGGACCGCCGAGGATGGGATGGCCGGACAGGAGGTCATCGAAGAGCTCGAGCTCGTGCAGCGCGCCACCCACAAAGCCGGTCGGGATGCCGTCCGGGAGCGTCAGTGGTTGCGGCACCTGCCGGCGAGTGTGGCCGGCCAGCGCGTGTTCATCGACGCCTTCTGTCGGGATGACACAGAGGATGCGGCGGCCTGGGCTGCGGCGACGGCGGCCTTCCGCGCCTTGCAGGAACTGGGAGCCCACCCGGTGCTCTCGCGCAGTGCCGACACCCGCCCCTCGGAGCAGATCCGGGCTCGCCGCGCCAACCAACTCGGCGTGGACCTCGTCGTCTCATTCGCGGTCTCGTCAACACATCCCCCCCGGGTCCTCTACTTCGCCTCGCAATACAGTCACAGCGAAGCCGGCCGTCTCCTCGCCGCCGAAATCGGCAAGATCCTCGGCGTGGACACCGAAGGGCGGGCAATGCCGATTCTCAAAGAGACGCGCCCCCCGGCCGCGCTCATTGCGCTCGACCACATCGATACGGCGACGGGGGCGGCGGCGGGACGTGGCATCGACGCGTTCTACCGCACGATCCAGACGGTGGTGTCGCCCTAGAGGAGCTCCTTGTAGATCCGCTCCAGGTCGTCGAGCGAACGGAACCGGATCGATATCTTCCCCGCCGAACCCCGGTAGTCGATCTTCACCGGTGTTCCCAGCCGCTCACTGAGGCGGCCTTCGAGTTGGATGATGGCCTCGGGCCGGATCGGTCGCGGCTTCGCGGGAGCCGACGGCGTGGGCTGCTCGTTTCGGGCCCGCACCGCGTCCTCGACCTGTCGCACCGACCAACCCTCGTCGGCGGCACGCTTGGCAACGTGCTGGGCATAGGAGGTGTCGTCGAGCCCGAGAAGGGCGCGCGCGTGACCCGCGGTCAGCTCGCCGCGGTTCAGCATTCCCTGGACCGCCGCCGGGAGCTGCAACAGCCGCAACGTGTTCGTCACCGCGGCGCGGGATTTCCCTACCCGTTTCCCGACCTCTTCATGTGTCATTCCAAAATCTTCCAGCAATTGCTCGTAGGCTGCTGCCGCCTCCAGTGCCGTGAGATCCTCGCGGTGAATATTCTCGATGAGGGCTTCGGTGAGTCGACCCGAATCGGCGACCGTGCGTACCACCGCCGGAATCTCTCCCAGGCCGGCGAGACGAGCGGCGCGCCAGCGGCGCTCGCCGGCGATCAACTGATAGCGGCCGTCCTCCAGCGCCTCAACCACGACCGGCTGGAGTACTCCTACCTCGCCAATCGAAGCGGCCAGCTCCTCGAGTGATTCCTCGTCGAAGTGGCGACGAGGTTGCACCGGATTGGGGGCGATACGGTCCACCGGGATAGCGCTGTATCCCTCGGCGGAACGGGCAACGGGGATCAGGGCGTCGAGTCCCCGACCCAATCCACTCTTACGCGCGGCCATGACGCCTCCTGAACTCGCGGCCCAACTCCCGGTATGCAATCGCTCCCCGACTCATCGGATCGAAGGCTTCGATCGGCTCGCCGTATGACGGCGCCTCGGAGAGGCGCACCGTACGCGGAATGACGGTGCGGTACGCAACGTCCCCGAAGCGCGATCGAACTTCGGTGACGACATCGCTCGACAGAGTGGTCCGACCGTCGAACATGGTCAGCACCACGCCCTCCAGCTCCAGTGAAGGGTTGAGGTTCGACCGCACCAGCTCGATGCTCTTCATCAACTGGCCGACCCCCTCCAGCGCGTAGTACTCGCACTGGATCGGGACGAGGACCTCGTCAGCAGCAGCGAGAGCGTTGATGGTGATGAGCCCCAGCGAGGGCGGACAGTCGACGATGATGACGTCGAAGTCGTGCTCAACCCGTTTCAGCCCATTCGCCAGACGTTGCTCACGCGACAGGAGCGACACCAGTTCGATCTCGGCACCGGCGAGATCGATCGTGGCCGGAACGATGAACAGATCACGCACGCTCGTCGGTTCCACGACGTCATCCATCGGCGTATCGGAAACGAGCACGTCATAGATCGAGGCGTCGAGTGATGAGCGATCGAGACCGAGGCCGGACGTAGCGTTGGCCTGCGGGTCTATATCGACGATGAGCACTCGCTCGCCCTGGAATGCCAACGCCGCGCTGAGGTTGATCGCGGTCGTCGATTTACCAACGCCGCCCTTTTGGTTAGCTACCGCCACAACGAGGGTGGCGTCACGACTCGGGATCATTTCGCGCCATGATAAGGAGCCACCCCGGTCCGTCAAGTATGTCCGTCGGTACCCGCTCGACTGCAGCTTCTAGTCCCATGGCGCCGGCGATGCCGAGAAGATCCCGGGTCCGCTCCGGTGGCTCCTCCCGCCGACTCAACCCCAGCACCGCCCGACCACCCGGATCGAGCACCCGGCTCGCCAGGCCGACCGCTTCCGGAGGTGGCAACGAGCCGCGAAAGACCACTCCCTGCCACGAATCAGCCACGGCGAGACCATCTCCCTGGGCAACGACCACGTTGGGCAGCGCCAGCATGCGTACCGCACGCCGCAGCAGGCGAATGCGCCGCCCGCCACGATCCAACAGGGTGACCACCGTATCCGGCCACAGGATCGCCAGCGGAATTCCGGGGAGGCCGACGCCGGATCCGACGTCGAGCACCTCCAAAGGCGCCGCCAGATCGCGCCACCCGGCCGCAAACGTCAGGGAATCGACGATATGGCGGCTCCACAGACGGGGACCCTCTCGTGGACCAAGGCCCCCGGCCGGTATGGC
>JBFIQU010000113.1:0-6886 GCA_041609395.1 Acidimicrobiia bacterium
ACTCGGCACAGCGCCAGGAGCGCGACCGCCTCGAATCGCTGTACCAAGCGACCCGGGTGCTGCACGAGTCGCCCCAGATCGAGCAGGCTCTCAGTGCAGCTACGCAACACGCCTGCCAGATGTTCGAGGCCGAATTCGCCGAGATCGTGGTGTTCCCGCAGCAGGCTCACCAGACGGCGTTCCGAACGACTACGACCAGCGGCCGGCCCAGCGAGGTCATGGTTCCCTTGCACCGCGGGGTGGCGGCGGCCATCTGGGATGCGGTCGGGCACGGTTCGCTGGCACGACAGGTCACGAAGGACGAGAGCCAGCATTGGCGCGAGCCCGGCGCCACGCCGATACGTGACGGGATCGTTGCTCCGCTCAGCGGGAGCGACGGAGTCATCGGGATGATCGTGGTCGCCAACAAGCTCGGCGACGTCAGCGTCTTCGAAGCCCAGGACATCAAGCTGCTCGAGGCGCTCGCCGGCCAGGTCAGCGTCTCGCTCGAAAACGGGCGCCTCGAGGACTCTCTCGCCCAGCTCACGGAACTGAAGGAGCAGTTGCGCCACCAGGCAACGCACGATGCGTTGACGGACCTCGCCAATCGAGTGCTGTTCACGGAGCGAGTCGAACAGGCGATGCTCCGCTCGGAGCGAAACGACCAGCTCATCTCGGTCCTGTTCATCGATCTCGACGATTTCAAGACGGTGAACGACCGGTACGGTCACGCCGCCGGCGATGCCGTCTTGATGTCGGTCGCTGAGCGACTGGATACCAGCTGCCGGGCGGCCGACTGTATCGCCCGGCTCGGGGGCGACGAATTCGCCGTGCTGCTCGAGGAAATCGACGAACCGTCGGCCGCGACCGCCATTGCAGAGCGCATCGTCCGATCGATGCGGAACCCGTTTCGGGTGGCCGGGAAGGAGATCACCCTGCACGCGAGCGTCGGCGTGGCGTTCGCGGCGAGCGGGGGCCATGCCGACGAGCTGCTCCGGGACGCAGACGCAGCCATGTATGCCGCCAAACGGAGAGGCAAAGGCGGCTATCAGGTGTTCGAATCGGGCATGCATTCGGAGCTCATCCGGCGGATTGAATTGCGCGCCCATCTGCGTCACGCCATAGAGGGCCAGGAGCTGCTGCTCCTGTATCAACCCATTGTCTCTCTCGACACCGGAGAGATCACCGGCGTCGAAGCTCTCGTTCGCTGGCCCCACCGGGAACTCGGCACGCTGGAGCCGTCCGACTTCATTCCGTTCGCAGAAGAGACCGGCCTGATCGTGCCCCTGGGGCGATGGGTGCTTCACGAAGCGTGCCGGCTGGCCAAGGAATGGCAGGCCATGGTTGCTCCGCTCGGGAGGGAATTCTCGATGTCCGTGAACGTCTCACCGCAGCAGCTACTGGCGCCGGGAATGGTTCAAGACGTGGCTTCGTCGCTCCTCGAACACGACCTCGACCCGAACAGCCTCATCCTCGAGATCACCGAGAACATGTTGATGCCGGCGGCGGCCCGCCGGCTCGACGAACTGAAGGGCCTCGGGGTCGGGCTGGCGGTGGACGACTTCGGCACCGGCTACTCATCGCTCAGCTACCTCGACCGGCTTCCCATCGACATCATCAAGGTGGACAAGTCGTTCGTCGAGCGGCTCGCCCAGGAGGGGGATGACTCGGCTCTCGTCGGTGCGGTGATCCGTATCGGTGACTCACTCGGCATGCACACGGTCGTCGAGGGCGTCGAGGCTCGTTTCCAGGCAGAGCGCCTCAAGGCGCTGGGTTGCACGACGGTGCAGGGCTACCTGTTCTCAGAGCCACTCGACGCCGCAGCGGTGACCGCCCTTCTGCAGCGCGAAATCGACGGTGACCTCGGTTTCGAACTCGGCGGCACCGTCATCCCCCTCCACGGGTAGGACCGTTCCCCGGTTCGGCAATCCTCAATGCTGCGATCTCAGCTTTTGCCGCATCGACGCGGGCACGTGCCGACAGCGCACGCCGCTCGACGCGTGCCTGCCTGATCTCGACCTGCGAGAGCCGGCGCAAGAGGTCGGCATCACGTCCAGCCGCGGCCGTGCGCAGTTCGTCGGCCTCCGCGGCAATGCGGGATCGTTCATCCTCCAGCGCACGCAGCCGGGCTTCGGCGTCGTCGAGAGCTTCTTCCGCGGCGGCCAGCTGTGCCGGAGTCCCCGACTCCGGGCCGGCGACGAGGTCGATCGGCGCCCCGGCGAGGATGCCCGCGGTCACCGGCAGCGAACCGACCAGATCGTCGAGGGGAGCATCGAACGGTCCGAGAATGCGATCGCGCTGGATGCGCATCGGCAGCAACACCAGGGCCGACTCGGCACACGCCCGGGTCAGGGCGACCGGGTCGGCGTATTCGAGCACCTCGGGCACGGCCCGGATACGAGCCGCCTCGAGGACGGCGAGGAGGCGCGCCGCCACCTGCTCCGGGGGGATGTCGTCAACCGAGCTGCTGATGACCCGTATCTTCGACTGCGACCAGAACTCGGTTCGGGTGAACAGGTACGCCCCGAGCAGAGCGAGCCGGCTCGTGTCGTCGTCACCGTTCCACCAGACATCGATGCGTCGCTCCTTGGAGGGCCGTGCTTCGAGAGCTCGCCATCGCACCGCGTCGGTCGATGTCGTGACGACGTTGACGCCGAGTCGGTTCACATCCCGCAACGCGTCGATGTACAGCATCTTCGACTCCGGGCTGGACGCTTCCGGCCAGCCGAACAGGGCAGTGTTGGCGCGCAGCGACCCGAGCCCGAAGGACTGCACGACGACCGGCAGGGCCTCCATGCCGTCGGAGGCCAACACGGCGCGGGCATGGACCCCGAGGCCCAGATCCGCGATCTGGGCTTCCAGAGCCTCCTGCTCGGATTCGCGCTTGCGGCGCGCCGTGATCCCGTCGCCCTGGACGATGTGGATCGCAGCAGTGAGGCCGCTGTCGCCCTCCAGCCAGGCGGCAAATCGCAGCAATCGGGCCCGCCGTTCCGGATCCGCGGAAAACGCCAGGATCTGCGGGCGCCAGTTGCGGGCACTCTCCGGCTCAGCGGCGAGAGCCGTGATGCTCTCCTTGGCCCGCTGGAAGTGATGTGAATGAGTGGCGTCGACCCATCGGTCCGGCCGATCGGTGCGGACCAGGTACTGGTAGATACCGGCCAGCACGGCTACGGCGGCGACTCCGGCCCATACGTTGATCGCCAGCATCGCGATCAGGCACGCACCGGCTCCCCAGAGACTGAGTCGCTTGTTGTAGAAGCGGAAACGAGGACGGAACGAGGGGCTCTTGGCACGCGCTTCGAAGTACGTCGCATAGTTCAAGAGCCCGTACGAGATCAGGAAGAACATCGAGACGACCGGAGCGATGGCATTGAGATCGCCGAGCGCCACCGTGGCAAGGGCAACGACGAGCGCAAGCAGCACACCGCGGCGGGGGTTGTTCATCGACCCGACGCCCTTGGCGAACGGGTTGAGGATCGGGAAGATCTTGTCGGAGGCCAGCGACTGCAGGATCCGGGGAGCCCCCAGGAACGACGCCATCGCCGACGACAGCGTGGCGGCGATCACCCCGGCGTCGATCAAGAACCCGGGAACGGCGATCGAATTCATGACGTCCGTTTCGCCGATGAGCACCTCGGAAGTGGCGTTGCCGGCCAGCAGCACGACCACGGAGAAATAGACGAGCATCGAGAGACCCACGGCGATGAAGGTGCCACGCGGCAGGCTCTTGCCCGGATCGCGCAGGTCTCCGGACATGCTCACGCCCTGGGTGAAACCCGTCACCGCCGGGAAGAAGATCGCGAACACTGCCCAGAACCCGAGGCCGCCCGCCGGAGCGTCGAGTCCGGAACGGAGGAGCTCTCCGTCGTAGCTGCGAAACGCTCCAACGTAGAACGCCACCAGGGCCAGGAACAGGATGCCCATGATCGCGAACTGGAAGCGGCTGGCGACGTCGGCGCCCGCCCAGGCGAGGAAGAACAGCGCCCCGATGGCGACGGCCGCGATGATCTGCACCACCCAGCCTGCATCAGTTCCGAAGACGGAGGCGACGGCCTCGCCGAAGCCGATGGCGTAGAACGCGATCGATACCGACTGCGCCAGGAACAAAACGACCCCGATGGCGCCGCCGAACTCGAGTCCGAGCGTTCGCGAGATCAGGTAGTAGTCGCCTCCCCCGCGGACCTCGATGTTCGTGGAGATCGCGGCCAGCGAAAAACTCGTCAGGACCGAAACGAGGTTGGCGATCGCAACGATGACGAGGGCCCGTACGAGACCGGCGTTGCCGACCACAAAGCCGGTCCGCAGAAAGAGGATGATGCCCAGGATCGTGAGGATCGAGGGAGTAAAGACCCCGGCGAAGGTTCCGAGGCGCCCCGGCGATGTCGCATGTGCCACGGGGGCATTCTGGCCTGATCTTTTCGCGTCTGGTGTCACACGCGAGAGGGCCCCGGCGATGCACCGGGGCCCTCGAGGCGGGTAACGGTTCGGCGTGTCAGCTTGCGGTAGCTTCGAGAACCTTGTTGTCGGAACCGATGCCGACCTCGATCTTCTTGGGCTTCGCTTCGGCTTTGACCGGAATCGACAGGATGAGGACGCCCTGGTCGTAGCCGGCCGTGATGTTCTCGGCATCGAGGGTGGCCCCGAGCCGGATCTGTCGGCTGTAGTTCCCCGTCGGGCGTTCCCGCAGCAGCCAGTTGACGTCGTCGGTGTTCTCCAATGGCCGCTCGGCCGTGACCGTCAGCACCTGGTGTTCGACGGAGACGTCGATGTTCTCCGGATGCACGCCGGGAAGATCGAACTTGAGAACGAACTCGTCGTCCTTGCGGAACGCATCCATGGGCATCATGCCGCCCCGGCGGCTCATCGAGCCGAACTGATCGAAGAACCGATCGATATCGCCAAAGGGATCGGTGAAGCGCATGTCTGTGCTTTCCTCCTTGTGTCGTGTCGTGGGTGTCGGGTGCGGTCGAGTTTCGACACGCAGACCTTACCCTATGCCAAGCAGTAAATCTGCTACAAAAGCGCTCATATTTTAAGGGATCTTGTGTTCAGATGTCAAGGCGCTCCGCGGCGCCTAGGGTGCACCTGCACGGGGGAGGCGCGCATCGACACCGGATTCACCTCGATCCACACGGAACGGCTGACCATCCGGCGTTTCCGCGCCGACGACGCCCCCGCCCTATCCGGCTACAGGAACGAACCTGCCGTGGCCCGGCACCAGGCCTGGCCGATCCCCTATCGCGAAGCCGATGCAGCTGCATTCATCGAATCGCTCGACCACGATCATCCCGGCACGCCCGGCGCATGGTTCCAGTTTGCGATCGAAAGAGCCGGCGAACTGATCGGAGACCTCGGTTTGTACACAGGCGACGATGGAGCGAGCGCCATCCTGGGAGTCTCCATTCGTGCAGAGGACCACGATCGCGGCTTCGGGACGGAGGCGATGTCCGCGCTCATCGACTACGCCGGCTCGAAACTTGGAATCGCGAGATTCGAGATCCGGATCGAGTCGCGCAACATGGCGGCCCGGGCGCTTGCGGCGCGACTGGGATTTGCGCACGTCGAGGAGCGGCCCTACGCCGACGACACCGGAACCGGTGTCGAACTCCGCTACGAACTCACGTCCGCCCAGCATCGTTGGAACCAGCGCTACCGAGGCGGCGACACCCCCGACGAGCCCTCCGAGTGGCTGCTGAGATTCGCCGACGACCTCCCGCCGCAAGGCCGGGCGCTGGATGTGGCCTGCGGTGCCGGACGCAACGCGGTATGGCTGGCACGGCAGGGCCTGGAGGTCACGGCCGTGGATGTATCACCGGTCGCACTCGACATCGTTGCTGAGCGGGCGACGAGAGCGGGAGTCGCACTCACGACGTACCGCTGCGACCTGGAGCGGACGGAGCCACCACCCGGCCCGTGGAATGTGATCGTCTGCCTGCACTACCTGCAACGCGACCTCATGCCTCAGCTCATACGCGGACTCGCCCCCGGCGGGGTGCTGGTGGCGGCGTGGGCGACCGTACGCAACCTGGAACGGAATGAGCGACCACCCCTCCCCTACCTCGTCGACGAGGGCGAGGCGCCGCGCCTCGTTGTCGGCCTCGACGTCGTCGTGTACGAGGAAGGGTGGACCGAGTCGGGCCGTCATGAAGCTCGGGTGGTGGCGAGGAAGCCCTCAGTCGACCGGCGGTGAAGAGCGGCGTAGCTGCTGCATGGCGGCGTGCACCGTCCCCGCCTGGGTTCCGAGACGGGGCAGGCCCGCCGAGCGACGCGTGTACTTCGACGCCCTATCACGCTCCTGAGGTGCGGACCCCTGAGGTTCGGGATGGTCGTCGAGCACGGCAGCCCGCAACTGGGCCTCGGCGAGTTCCCGGCTCGCGGCCAGCCGCATCTCGGCGATCTGCAGGCGGGTCCGTTCCAACTCCGACTCGGCCACCCGCCGAATCTCCGCGGCCTGGCGCCGGGCGGCGGCCAGAATCTCCTCAGCCTGCAGGTGCGCCTCGTCGAGAACGACGCGGTCGCTCAACGGGCTGAGATCGGCCATACGCGGGGTTGCTCGGGACGCTACGTCCGGTTCCACACCAGCCCAGCGCGCCGTGGTGGTGGGATCCGTCCGTTGATGCTCGAACGGACGCATATTCGGTTCCCCTTTCCGCAACCGAGTATACGCAGTGTGGTCGACCACGTCACCTGAAGTTAGGGGCGGAAGGCCCCATGTCTCACGGCACGAGCGGGCAAAGCGCCCCGTTTCCCGCCGGAGCGGCGCCGACCTCAGCCGTAGAAGCGGGTCAGCGTCTCGGCGACGGCGGCCGGCTTCTCGGAGCCTTCCAATTCGATGGTGACCTCGGATTTCACGTGCAACCCGCCGGGAACGTCGTCCACCGACACCAGCTTCGTGCGGGCCCTGATC
>JBFIQU010000114.1:0-6876 GCA_041609395.1 Acidimicrobiia bacterium
ACCCACACCCGGTGCCCGGCCGTCCGCCGGGCACCGACCTCTCCCTGAGAGGGAGAGGTGAGTAAGCGCCGGCGTCTGTTCGCCGCCGCAGGCAGCGAAGTCCGGCCCGGGCAGAACTACTGGTTCTCGCCCATGAAGATGCGGCTCACCGACTCGTCGGTGAAGATCGCTTCGATTGCGTCTCCGACCGTCGGGCCGACCGACAGCACAACCAGCTTGTCGAGGTCGCGAGCGTCCTCGGGTACCGGCAGCGTGTTCGTGATCACGAGCTCACGGATGGGAGCGTTCTTGATCCGGTCGACGGCCGGATTGGACAGCACTCCGTGCGTCGCCGCCACGGTGACCGACAACGCCCCGCGTGCCTGGAGCAGGTCGGCAGCCGCCGTCACCGTCCCGGCCGTGTCGATCATGTCGTCGACGATGATGGCGTGCCGATCCTTGACCTCGCCGACCACCTCGAGCGCCTCGGAGACGTTGCGCTCGTCGGGACTGCGCCTCTTGTGTACGAACGCGACCAGCCCGTCGAGATGGCGAGCGTACTTCTCGGCGAGTTTCACCCGACCCGAATCTGGCGACACCAGAGTCACCGGCCCGTCGACCGTTGAGCTGAGGTAGTCCACGAACACCGGAAGGGCGGTGAGGTGATCGAACGGCGCATCGATGAACCCCTGGATCTGACCGGTGTGCAGGTCGATCGAGACGATGCGATCGGCGCCGGCGGCGACGAACATGTCGCTCATCATTCGCGCTGTGATCGGCTCTCGAGGAAGGACCTTCTTGTCCTGTCGGGAGTAGCCGAAGAACGGCACCACTGCGGTGACGCGACGCGCCGACGCCCGTTTCAGGGCATCGACCATGATGAGCTGCTCCATGATGTGGAAGTTGATCGGCCGGCTGTGACTCTGGAACACGAAACAGTCGGCCCCACGGACGCTCTCCGTGTACCTGATGTAGATCTCGCCGTTGGCGAACACAGAGCGCTCGATGCCACCGAGGTGCACCCCGAGGTGATCGCAGACCTCTTCGGCCAAGGATGGATTGGCCGAACCGGTGAACAGCATCAACCGTTTCTGGCCGTTCGCCCTCACTCCTGGTCCCGCTTTTCAGCCGCCCGACGCTTCCGCCGGGCAGCGTAGTCGCGGACCTCGCGCTGCGCAGATCGCTCGACCGCGAGATCGCCAGGCGGGACGTCCTTCGTTATCACCGAACCGGCTCCGGTCCACCCTTCATCCCCTACTTCCACCGGAGCGACCAGGACGGTATCCGTACCGACGAACGCGTTGTCGCCGATCTTGGTTTCGTGCTTCTCGAACCCGTCCCAGTTGGCCGTGATCGCTCCGGCCCCGACGTTGGTGTCCTCTCCGATCGTGGCATCGCCCATGTAGCTCAAGTGCGGAACCTTCGACCGGGCACCCAGGCTGGTCTTCTTCATTTCGACGAACGTCCCGGCCTTGGCTTCGGGACCGATGACGGTTCCGCCGCGGAGCCGTGCGTACGGGCCGACGTTGGCTCGGGCCCCCACTTCACAGTCCTCGGCGACGGCGTACTGGATTCGCGCCTCCTCGCCGACCTTGCAGTCGGTCAGCCGCACGTCGGGCCCGATCTCGGCGCCGGCCGCCACCGACGTGGCTCCTTCGAGGTACACGTTCGGGTAGAGCCGGACACCCTCGGAAAGGACCACGTCGGCGTCGATGTACACGCGTTCCGGATCGAGCATCCAGACCCCATCCCGCATCCAGCCGAGATTGATGCGCCGCCGCATCACGCGGTCGGCGGCGGCCAGCTGATCGAGGGAGTTCACTCCCGACACCTCGACGGGATCGGCCGGCACGGCACCCAGCGGAAGTCCGTCTTGCACGAGAAGCGCTACAACATCGGTCAGGTAATACTCCCCCTGCGCGTTGTGAGGTTCGACCCGGTCGAGCGCCGCCCGCAGAGATCCGGCCGCGAACGCGTACATGCCGGCGTTGATCTCGGTGATCGCCAGTTGTGATGGATCGGCATCCTTGTCCTCGATGATTCCGACGACGTCGCCGTTTGCGTTGCGCTGGATTCGGCCGTAGCCGGTCGGGTCGTCGAGATCGGTCGTGAGCAAAGTGGCCGCACGCGACGCCTCGCGATGGTCGGCGGCCAGGGCGGCCAGCGCCTCGCCGCGGATCAACGGGGTGTCGCCGGGCACGACGAGAATGTCGTCGGAATCATCCAGGTCGAGGGCGGAGATCCCGACCGCCGCCGCGTGACCGGTACCGAGCTGCTCGGCCTGCAGAACGGGCCGCACCCCGTCGGGGAGCAGGTCCGCCACCTTGTCCGCTCCGTGGCCGACCACCACCGCGATGTCGTCGGCCCCTGCATCGGCGACGGCGTCGAGAATCCACAGCACGAGGGGCCGCCCGGCAATCTCGTGGAGAACCTTGGGCAGCGTCGACTTCATGCGAGTGCCCTGCCCGGCGGCGAGCACGATCGCCTTCAAGCTCATGAAGACTCCGTTGGTCGACTTCGCTGGGGGGACAGGACTCGAACCCGTACTGAGGGGACCAAAACCCCTAGTGCTGCCAGTTACACCACCCCCCATGGGACGGTCACGGCAGTGTACCGCCGGCCCCCACGACCCCCTCCTGTGCCGGCGCCGCGACTCCGGTATGCCGGGCGCCGATCGGAACCGCCGCGAGCGCATGCTCGGCTTCGTCGTCGTCCATGAAGAAGGCGAACAGGCTGGGACCGCTCCCCGACTGCAGCACCGGACGCTGCCACACGCGGCGCAATTCAGCCTTCCACTCGGCGGTCGAGGGAGCCACCGCGGCCGCCGCCGGCTCGAGGTCGTTACGCAGCGGTGCATACGCCCGCAACGAAGGGGGGAGTCCACGCTCGATTCGCTGCCCCTCGGGACCGCCCAAACGGTCCCAGGCCGCATAGACGGCTGCCGTTGACACCTCTACCGGTGGCACCACGATCGCAAGCACGAAGTCCGAAGGTACAGCAGGCAGTGGTTCGACCAGGTCGCCGGTTCCTCCGACGACGGCCATTCCTCCCACCAGGCAGAACGGCACATCGGACCCGAGCGACGGGGCAACACGGTCCGCAAGTTCAGGATCGCAGGTCCACAACCGCGCTGCGGCCCACAGAACCGCGGCGGCATCCGCGCTACCTCCTCCGAGTCCAGCCGCCACCGGGATTCGCTTCGTCAGTTCGAGCCGGATCGGCCCGGCGGTGGGACACCCGGCACGCAGCGCGTCGCGGGCACGTACGGCGAGGTTCTCGTCGCCAGCGGGCGACGGACCGCTGACGATGAACTCGTCCTCCGATGCAGGAGTCATTGCGATGAGGTCCGCCCACGTGATCGACAGCATCAGGGAGCGCACCTCGTGCAATCCGGACGTCACCAGACGCCCCACTCTGAGGTCCAGATTCACCTTGGCATTGGCCTCAACCTGCATGGCGCTCTACCCGGGCGATCGCCACGAAGTCGTCGGGGCCGATGTCCTCGGCGCGAAGGGTGGGGTCGATTCCGGCGCGATCCAATAGTGCTGCCGGATCGGTGAACAACCCGGACAGAGAGCGACGCAGCATCTTGCGGCGCCCTGCGAAGGCCTCCCGGGCAATGGCAACGGCCCGCGGGGCGTCCGCCGCGATCTCGCGACGTCGATCCAGAACGACGACTTTCGATTCGACGGGCGGTGGGGGTATGAAGACCGACGGACCCACCCGGAACGACGTCACGAGTTCGGTGTAGAGGGACGCTATGACGGACGGGACGCCGTATCGGCCCGAGCCGGGGCGGGCCACGAGGCGTTCCGCGACCTCGCGCTGGACCATCACCACGAACCTCGTGACCGACGGAGCAGTCTGCATCAGGTCGAGGACGATCGGGGTCCCGACGTGGTAGGGCAAGTTGGCCACCATCCGCCACACGCCGTGTGCGACGAGCGCCGCCAGGTCGGCATCGGCGGCGTCTTCGTAGCGGATCTCGACCGATTCCGTATCGCCGACCACTTCGTCGAGCAGTGGCTGCAGCCCGGCATCGATCTCGAATGCGACGACCCGTGCCCCCGCGGCGGCAAGGGCCCGGGTGAGCGTTCCCGTACCGGCGCCGATCTCGAGGACGTTGTCGCCGGGACCGATTTCGGCGTGCGCCACGATCTTGCGGACCAGGTTGGGATCGGCGAGGAAGTGCTGACCGAGTGCAGTGCGCGGCCTCAGGCCGTGCCGGCGCAACAGTGACACGATCTCGCCGGCGCCCTGGGGGAGACCGCTCACCGCGTGAAGACCTCGGCGGCACGCTGCGACGTCGAGCGTGCGACCTCTGCCGGATCGACGCCCCACACCTGCGCCAGAGCCTCTCCCACGGTCACGACGTTGGACGGCTCATTGGGGCGGTGACGGTGCGGCGGCGGCGTCAGATACGGCGTGTCCGTCTCGACCATCGTTCGATCCGGTGGCGCCTCGGCAGCCCCGAAGCGGACGGTGTCTCCCGTCGCAAACGTGATCGGGCCGGCGAACGAGAACGTCACACCGAGATCGCGGAATCGTTTCGTCCAGCGCGGCCCGCCCGTCCAACAATGGAGCACGGTGTCCGGCCCGATGCCGGCGGTCTCGACTTCTGCGTAGACCTCGGCGAACGCATCCCGGCAGTGCACGATGGCGGGCTTTCCCAGCTGGACGGCCAGCTGCAGCTGATCGCGAAACGCAGCTATCTGGTCGTCACGCGGCGCGAGGTTCCGGTAGAAGTCCAGTCCGCACTCGCCGACGGCGTCGGCCTCCGCTGCGAGCTCCGCGATCCGATCGCGCTCGACCGGCCATTTCGCTGCGTCGTGCGGATGCAACCCGGCAGTCGCAGCCGCCACGATCTCGTGCCGGTCACGGAGTTCGAGAGCTTGGTGCGACGTCTGCGCATCGATGCCGGGGCACACGATCCACCCGACGCCGGCCGCCTCTGCCCGTGTGATCACCGGCTGTGGGTCGCCGGCGAGGGCGAAGAGATGGCAATGGGTGTCGACCCAGGAATTATTCACAGACCGCATAAAGAGCGTCGCTTTTCATGTGACGAGCATGGCAGAAGAGTATGTTGAAGGGGTGCAGCGACACGAGCTGTACGATGTTCCACCTGGAAAATTGTGACTCTCCGTGGCTACAATTACAACATCTGGAAGCCGCTCTCACGCAGAGTATTCGTGTAGGGTGCGCCGGAGTACAAGGAGGGGGCCTGTGGGGGACGCCGGCCGCCGGAACACGTTTACATCACAGTGGGAGGCGTGATGGACACCGGCATGGTCCGAAAGATCGATGATCTCGGGCGCATCGTGGTGCCTGCCGAGACGCGGCGTTTGTTCAACATCCACGAGGGCGACCAGCTCACGATCTCGGTCGAGAACGACACGATCGTCCTCCGCAAGTTGGACGCTACGTGCACGTTTTGCGGCAGTACCGATAGCGTGACGCCTTTCAAGGGCAAGGGCATCTGTGTGACGTGCCGCGCCGAGCTCAGCTAGCGCACGTCGGCCCAAGCGACCGTGGTTCAGTCGCCGTTGTCGCGCGACTGAAGAGCCGCGTCGTAGAGGTCACGGCGCCGCACACCGTGCTCGGCAGCGATCGTCCGTACCGCTTCCGACAACGGAGTGCCGGACGCCACGAGTCTCCGCGTTGCGGTGATCGCCGCATCCATGTCGGGCGGGACTTCGGGTGCGCCGGCCACGACGAGGGTGAATTCGCCGCGCGGCTCGCGCTCGCGCCACCGATCGGATGCCGTGCCGAGCGTCCCCTCCCATACCTCCTCATGAACTTTCGTCAGCTCGCGCACGACGACGACGGACCGGTCGGGACCGAGCGCAGCCCCCAAATCGGCGAGATCGTCGGCAACGCGTCCCGTGGCGGCGAACAGCACGATCGTGCGCGGTTCCGTGGCGAGCTGATCCAGCCTGGCGGCACGGACTGAGGACTTCCGCGGCAGGAATCCCTCGAACACGAACCGTTCCGACGGGAGGCCGGACACCGCGATTGCGGACGTCACCGCGCTCGGCCCGGGAACGACGGTCACCACGGCACCGGCGCGGCGGGCTGCCCGCACTGCGCTGTACCCCGGATCGGAGACCGCCGGTGTGCCGGCGTCGGTCACGAGCGCGACCGTCTCTCCCGCGCCGAGGCGCTGTTCGATTTCGGCGAGGCGCTCCGACTCGTTGCCCACGAAGAAGGACCGCAGCGGCGTCGCCGCCCCCACCGACTCCAGCAGGACCCGGCTGCGCCTCGTGTCCTCGGCGAACACCACATCGGCATCCCGAAGCGTCTCGGCCAGCCGCTTCGAAATGTCGGCGAGGTTGCCGATCGGGGTGGCGCAGAGCACGAGGGTTCCCCGGGATTCAGTCACCAGTCTCCAGTCTTCGGTCTCCAGGCGGCAGCCTACGGGGGGTGAGGCGGATACCGGACGGCGGAAGCGGATGCCGGGCCGGCAGCTCGAGGAACCAACGGGGAGCGCGTCGGGTCAGGAGCCGGCCGGGACGCAGGACCCCGGTGCCCAGAACCATCCCGCCGCTGTCGATCTCGACCACGCCGATCGGCCGGGCCAGGCCGAAGGTGTGAACGGAACGGGTCCACAACGCGATTGCTCCGCCGGTGTCCACTCCTCGCAGACGTTCCCACCCCGAGGCTGCAACGGTGAACGGCGACGACGTCCAACCGTCGGCCGTGACGACGAAGCGGATTCGGGTAGGGCGGCGGACGGCTGGTACCCTTGGCCCATGGCGAAGAAAGTTCGACGCAAGCTGCGCGCCCGTCGCCGCAAGGCGAACCACGGCCGCAAGCCCAACGCCGGCCGCCGCTGAGCGGCCCGCCTCTGCGTCGCGCCGCCGCACCCACGATTTCGAGGGATCCGGCACGCGCGCGACG
>JBFIQU010000115.1:0-6865 GCA_041609395.1 Acidimicrobiia bacterium
CGGCGCCGACGTCGTGGCCCCCGCAGCCGATTACGGAGACGAGGAATGATGGAATCCATCAGGGACTTTGTGGACTCCGGAGGATGGCCGGCGACGGTCGCGGTGTTAGCCGGAGCGCTCGCAGCCGCCGTTGCTGCCTACATCATCACACGGCGCGTGGTGCTGCCGTTCGTTCACGCCGCGGTGAGACGAACGAGCTTCAAATGGGACGACGTCCTCCTGGACGCTCCCCTCCTCCACCGCCTCTCCGTCGGGGTGCCGCTCGTATTGATCTGGTTCGCCGTTCGCGCCATTCCGGATCTCTCGGACACGTGGATCGACACCCTCGAACGCATCACGAATAGCTCATTGGTGATCGTCGGTTTCTCGGTGCTGGGCGCCTTGCTCAGCGACATCACCGAGCTGTACCAACAGACGGACCGGTCGCACTACAAGCCGATCAGGGGCTACGTGCAGATCGCCCGTATCGGCCTCTATCTCTTCGGGACCGTTTTCGTCGCCGCGATTCTCGTCGACCGGTCGCCGTGGTTCTTCGTGAGTGGGCTGGGAGCCCTTATGGCGGTGATCCTGCTGATCTTTCGGACGACAATCCTCTCCCTCGTCGCCTCGGTCCAGATCACACAGAACGATCTCATCCGGGTCGGCGATTGGATCGAGATGCAGAAGTACGACGCCGATGGGACCGTTCTCGACATCACGCTCGCTTCGGTGAAGGTGCAGAACTTCGACAAGACCATCGTCTCGATCCCAACGTACAAGTTCATCGAGGAAGCGTTTCGCAACTGGCGGGGCATGCAGGAATCCGGCGGGCGACGCATCAAACGCTGTATCTACATCGACATGTCGAGTATCAGGTTTCTCACCGAGCAGGAGATTTCCCGGTTTGCACAATTCGATCCGCTTCGCGACTACATGTCGGCGAAGATCGATGAGATACGCACGTGGAACTCACGTCTGGCCACGGGTGACGGCCATGTTGCCGACACGCGCCGCCTCACGAACGTCGGCACACTTCGCGCCTATCTCGTCAATTATCTGCAGCGACACCCCGACATCCACAAGGACGGGATGACCCTGCTGGTGCGGCAGCGTGACCCCGGCCCGCACGGTCTTCCGATCGAGATCTACGGCTTCACCACGGATACCGACTGGACCGAGTACGAACGCATCCAGAGCGACATCTTCGATCACGTACTGGCGATGATTCCCGAATTCGGACTCACCGTCTTTCAATCCCCCTCCGGCACCGACGTCAAACTGGCCGAGCCGAACCGAACTGCCGCCGGCGTCTGATTCCGGTGGTCGCCGCGCCCTCCTATCTCTGCACGATCACACAGCGAAACGACCTTACGCACCTGCCCGGATAGGCTGCACGACATGGTCGGCACCGTCACCGAGCGCGCCCCGAGTGCTCCCCGTAAGCGACGCGCCGTCACGGTTGCGATCGTCGCCGCCCTGCTCGTCGCCGGATTGGCCGCCAGGAGCGCCGTCGGGAACGGTTCGGAGAGCATCCTGGTGCGCTGGCTCCCATGGATGGACCACTCTCGCGTCACGCTCTACTACGGACATCCCCAGGACCTCGGCCTCGTTCCTGTGTCTCGCACCATCGCCAGCGACGACGCCGCAGACGTCGTATCCGCGCTGCTGGAGGGACCGGAAGCCGATACCGGGCTCATCGCCTTGCTGCCTCCCGACACGGCTCTGCGGACTGCCGACCTCGTCGACGGTGTGCTCAGCGTCGATCTCGCCGGTGATGCAGAAGCCATCCGCGAGCCGGCAGTTCTCCAGTCGGTGATACGTTCGCTGACGTCGTGGCCCCAAGCCGACCGCCTCGTCCTCACGATCGACGGGATGGCCGTGGATGCCGGGCCGCTGCCTCGCCTCCTCTACTTCTGGGACGGAAGCCGCGAGATGCTCGTGGCCATACCCACGCCCGCCGTCTCGACGGCTGAGATGCTCGCCGATTACCTGACCGGACCCCCCGCACCGCTCATCGGCCTGCCCGGGGAGGTCCGGTTGCTCCATTCCGAACTCAACCAGGCCAACGGTCTGCTCAAACTCGAATTCTCGTTCGCAGAGTCGCTGCGTGAGTTCGCCCTCGCCGACGAGGCCGGCATGCGACGGGTGCTGGAGGGACTGATCGCCACGATGACGATCACCGATCCTGTGGTCGACGGCGTCTACCTCGATTTCGAGGGCCGCAGCATGCTCGGCCTCGGCGGTTGCGCCGACCTGCTGCGGTCATTGCAGCTGGCTCCGAAAACCCTCAACGACGAGCGTCTGCTCGCCAGGGCCGCACCATGAGCCGCGTCATCTACTTCGACCACGCCGCCACCTCCTGGCCCAAGCCCCCGGTCGTGAGCGACGCGCTCGATCGCTATTTCGGCACCGGCGGCGGCAATCCCGGCCGGTCCGGACATCGGATGTCGATCGAGGCGGCTTCGATCGTCGAAGACTGCCGAGACGCCCTGGCCGAGTGCTTCAACGTCGACGATCCGGCGCGGATCGTGTTCACGAAGAACGCCACCGAGGCGCTCAACGTCGCCATCAACGGCATCCTCGCCCCCGGCGATCATGTCGTCACCTCGTCTATCGAGCACAACTCGGTGATGCGGCCACTCCGCCACCTCGAATCGCACGGGGTGGACGTGACGGTGATTCCCTGCGAGAGCGACGGCATCCTCGATGCGCAGCGGGTGAAGGACGCCATCACGCCGGCGACCCGACTCATCGTGACGCTGCACGGATCCAACGTGATGGGATCGCTCCTCCCGGTCGAGGAGATTGCCGCCATCGCGCGCGACCGGTCGATCCCCTATCTCGTCGATACCTCACAAACGGCCGGGGCCGTGCCGATCGACGTCGCCGCGCTCGGAATCGACCTGCTGGCCTTCACCGGCCACAAGAGCCTGCTCGGGCCTACGGGTACCGGCGGCCTGTACGTCGGCGACGGCCTCGACTTGGAGCCGCTGCTGCGTGGCGGAACCGGCAGCCGGTCCGACCTCGAGGAGCAACCCGATTTCATGCCCGACGCGCTCGAGAGCGGGACGCTCAACGTTGCCGGACTCGCCGGCCTGGGCGCGGCGGTCCGCTACCTGCTCGGCGTCGGGATCGGAACGGTGGCAACCCACGAGCGCTCTCTGATGGATCGCTTCGTGCGGGGGGCGTCCGGGATCCCCGGCATCACCCTCTATGGACCTGCGGCCTCGGCGCTGCGGTGCGGGGTGGTCGCGTTCAACGTCGCGGAGATGGTCTGTTCGGACGTCGGAACCCTCCTCGATCGTGAGTACGGCATCATGAGCCGGGTAGGGCTCCACTGCGCCCCCGGCGCCCACCGCACCATCGGCACCTTCCCCACCGGAACCGTGCGTTTCGGGTTCGGATTTTCGAACACCGAAGAGGAGATCGACGTTGCGGTCGAGGCGCTGACCGACATCTCCGCCTGGGCGACGGACAGGGCTTCGGCACTGTGACCAGCGACCTCGACGGTCTGCTCACGTTCTTCGCATCCCATCACGCCATCAGGGCCGACACCACCCTGCGGCGCGCCGGACTGCGCTCGGAACTCGTTCCGGGCCCGAAGGACCTGAGCCCGAACTGCGGCACCGCAGTTCGGTTCAAGCTGGACGAGTGGTCACAGGCTGCGGTCGTCCTCGAGAAGAACCACGTCGAGATCGACGAGATCCACCGCTGGGCCCCTGCCACCGATGCGTGGCGACGGGAGAGCCGCCGATCGTGAGCGCCCCGCAACTCTCGGCACGGCGGCGCCGCGGGATCAGAGTGACGGGCCTGCAGGCCGGAGTGGTGATGGCGGTGGTCGCGGTGGCCGCCGGAACGTTCTTCGAGGTGGGACCGCCCGAGGCATACGGGATCTGCATGGCGTGCCACGGTCGGGACCTTGTCAACTCGGTCCTGAACTCGCTGTTTTCGACCGACCTCGTCGTGGCTCCCGCCGCCCTCGTGTTTCCTCTCCTGACGACGGTGGGCGTCCTGATTGGCGCTTTCGCCGCAGCCGTGACATCCGGTGAGTTTCGCTTCCGCACACCGCGGCGGCCGGCGAAGAGCTTCGTATACGGCGCCCTCGTCATGAACTTCGGACTCCTGGCCGCCGGGTGCTCGACCAGGCTGGCGTTGCGGACGTCGGCCGGCGATGTGCTGGGGGCGATCGGATTCGTCGCGATGGCCGTCGGCGTCGTCGTGGCGACGATCTGGATGAGGCGAAGGGCGACGCGATGACCGTCGGCGCCATCGCCAGCCTCGTCGCGGGAATCGTGATCGGATTCTTCGGCCAGCGCTCGAGGATGTGCTTCATCGCAGGGATTCGCGACTGGATCCTCGTGCGCGACACCGAGCTACTCAAGGGGTTGGCCGCCTTCCTTCTGGTTGGCTGGGTGCTGTTTCCGGTGGCCGGACTACTCGGCGGCGATGCCGACGGCACGTTCGCCGACCCGGTGACGGTCACCGTCCTGCTGAGCGTGGTCGGCGGACTGGGAGTCGGTGTGTTCTCGGTACGGGTCGAAGGGTGCCCGTTTCGACAGCACGTCCTCGGCGCTCAGGGCTCCGGCAACGCGATGATGTACCTCGCCGGCTTCCTGTCCGGCGCTGTGGTGTTCCACACGCTGGTGGCGCCCCTGCTCAGCCGGGTATTGATCTAGTCGCTGTTCCCATTCGACGTCGCGGTCGCCATCATTCGGCCGTAGGATCACGCCGCCGTGGTGTACGGCGTGGGAGGAGACCAGGTGGAGATCGTCGATCGACTCATCGACCTCTGCATCATCTTGATCGCAGCCAAGGTCGGTGGTGAGGTATTCGCTCGCCTGCGGCAACCGCCGGTGATCGGAGAACTCATCGCCGGTGTCATCGTGGGCGGCAGCGTGCTGGGCTGGGTCGAGCCCGGCACCGACACGATCATCGGATCCCTCGCCGTCGTCGGCGTCATTCTGCTGCTCTTCCAGGTCGGGCTCGAGATCCACATTCGTGAGATGATCAGGCTCGGCCCCACCGCCATCGCCGTCGCCGTGATCGGTGTCGTCACTCCGTTCATCCTCGGGTTCGTCGCCACCCTGGCGCTGGACATCGGGAGCGGCTCTACCGAGGTGGCTCTCTTCGTAGGCGCCGCGATGACCGCCACCAGCGTCGGGATCACGGCGCGCGTCTTCGGCGACCTGGGCCGCCTCGACGGGGACGAAGCACGAACCGTCATCGGCGCAGCAGTCATCGACGACGTCATCGGCCTCATCATCCTCGCCATCGTCATCGGCCAGCTCGGCGGCAACGGCGAGTTCTCGACGGGTGACCTGCTCGAGATCACGGGGAAGGTGGCCGTGTTCCTCATCGTGTCCATCGCACTGGGACTCATCGCGATGCCGTATCTGCTCCAGGGCCTGGATCGGATGCGGGTCCCCGGTTCGTTCATAACCGGCGCCATCGTGATCGCCATCCTGCTCGGGGTGGCCGCCGAGAAGCTTGCCGGGCTGGACCCGATCGTCGGGGCGTTCGTGGCCGGACTCATCGTCGGCCAGGCCCATCACATCGAACACATCCAGGAGGAGCTCGAGCCCATTGCCCATCTGCTGGTTCCGGTGTTCTTTGTAACGATCGGCGCCGAGGTCGACGTTGACGTGCTGTTCCGTCCTGAGGTGCTCGGCGCAGGACTCCTGATCTCTCTGCTCGCAGCCGCCGGCAAAGCGATCTCGGGCCTCGGCGTGGGCACCCAGCCCATCGACCGCTGGATCGTCGGCGTCGGCATGATTCCGCGCGGTGAGGTCGGCCTCATCTTCGCCTCGCTGGGGGTGAATCAGCTCCGCCGGGTCGTCGGAAGCGAGGAGGTCGCCATCGTGGTGCTCATGGTGATCGTGACGACCCTGGTGGCGCCCCTCATCCTCAACCGGATGCTGCGCCGCGATGCCGCCCCCGCCGGCGGCGTGGAAGTCGAGTAACACGGCCCTACCGCGCCCGATTGCGCGGAGAGACGATGAAGCCGCCTATCGGGCATGAGTCGGGAGACCGTCGTGCGGCTCGCGCTCCAACTCCGGCGATCCCGGCCGGCGCAGTCCGGCAGGTTCCGCTTCACCCTGCGACTGATCGGCGCGAGCGCGTCCGCGCTCTTCCTCACTGCCGGGCTGCTGGGTGGCTGTGGCGCCTCGCAAGGATCCCCCACCACGACCACAGCCACTCAGCCGCCGACGAGCAGGCCGGCCTCGACCACGACATCCTCGACCCCGGCTGGTACGACCACCACCCTTCCCGCGTCACCGAGCCTGGCGCCACCGCAGAACGCGATCGGCGTGTTTGCCCTCGACCAGATGGTGTGGACCGCCGAGGTGCTGCCCGACGGTGGAGTCCTCCTCGGAACCGAAACCGGGCTCATCCGGTGGAACCCCGACGACGGAACCGCCGTCCGCTGGACGATGCTCGACGGTCTTCCGTTCAACGACATCCGGGCCATTGCGACGGTCGACGACGAACTCTGGCTCACGTCGGGCTGGTCGGCGATTGCGCGCTACGACGGCGCCGACTGGAGCATCTATGACGAGGGGGACGGCTTGGCCGGCCCGTGGCCGTACTCGATCGCAACGGCGCACGACGGAACCGTGTGGGTGGGCGATTACGGAACCGGACTGAGTCGCTTCGACGGCGTCGCGTGGACGACCGTCAACATTGGCCTGGCATCGCTCGAGATCCTGGACCTGGAGATCGGACCCGACGGTGCCCTGTGGGTCGGAACCTGGGAAGGGTTGAGCCGGATCTCTCCCAATGGCGAACACGACGTCGTCTACCGGGGGGAGGCCATCTACGACGTGGCGATCGCCCCCAACGGCGACGTCTGGTACGACACATGGAACATGGCGATCCAGCGGCACTC
>JBFIQU010000116.1:0-6854 GCA_041609395.1 Acidimicrobiia bacterium
GACGGTCATCGGGCGCCGGTGCCGCAGTGCCCTGTCGAGCTCCTCGTCGAGTCGCTCGAAGAAGTATCCGTGGTTCTTGAGGCCGGTGAGCCAGTCGGTGACCGAGAGCGCCTGCAGTTGACGGACGAGCTCCTGCAGCTCGTCGTTCCGGACCCGCTCCCGCTCGTACAGCCGGGCCACCTCGTCCAGGACGGGGCGCGTGACGGTTTCGGACAGAAATGCCCCACCGTTGGCGACGGCGTTGACGGCCGCCAGGATGTCCGCAGTGTGGTCCTTGACCACGTAGGCGCGCGCCCCGGCAGCAACCATCTCGGCGACGCGAGCGCTGGCGGTGCCGGAGGCCATCGCAATCACCGAGAGCGCACGGCCCCCCTTCATGCGGAGCTTGCGCGCCATCTCGCCCCCGCTGTCGCCGAGCGCCTCGACGTCGACGAGCGCGACATCGCAGGGCTGAGTCTCCAGCAGGTCGAGCGCCTCGTCGATCGAGGCAACCGCCCCAACGACGGTGGCACCGAAGTCCTCTATGGCTTCGGTTACGGCGTGGCGATGGTCGTCGACGGCGTCAACCAGTAGAACGCGAGAATCCAGGTGCGCCTCCTTTGTACCTATGTCATCGGCACGGCCGGTGGATCAATTGAGGCGCGATTATCCCGGGATCAGCTACCGAGGATCACTTCGCCGAACACGTCGAACGGGCCCTGGTACACCAGACGGAACCCGTCTTCGAGCCGCACGAAGTAGTGCTCCGCCAGAACGAGCAGCTGCTCCGGAGTCAGCTGTTCGTCGTTCAGGAGGACGAGTTCGACGGCGTCGGCGTCGTCGACGATGTGGAGTTGCGCGATCGGAGCAAACCGTTCGATGACGTCGGTGACCACGTTCTGCAGATCGAGATCGGAGTATGTGGCGGGCTCCAGGAGCACGACGACGGTGTCACCGCTGCCGCCCACGATGCGCCGTTCGATGGAGTAGTCGGCGACGCCCGGTACGACGCTCGTCGTGGACGTCACCGCAGGCGCCGCAGTCGTGGTCGTCGCCGGTGCCGAGGTCGCGACGGTCGTCGAGGTCGATGTGAATCCGGCGTTGGGTGCGGTGGTGGCCCGTCCTTCGTCGTCGCCGCCGCCGGAACAGGCGGCTGCGACGCCTCCGACGACGAGAATCGCAACGATCAGGGGGCGCACGCTCACAGCCGTCACATTACCTACCGGGTGGCGTATCGGACGCAGCCGCTCTGTCGCTCAGCCACTGCTCGTATCCGGCTCCGGACAGCCAGTCGGTGAAATTGACCTGGCGGAACAGCTCGCCGACCCTCGCAAAGAGCTCGGGGTCCGGCCACCGTTCCAGTGCTGCCTGCGCGAAGTCGAGGCTGGTTCGCCAGCCCGCGGTACCGAGCACCGCATCGACGTCGCTGCGGTAGTCGTCGGAAGGCTGCAGGCCGGACCTCTTCTTCGCCAGCGCCCCGGCGGTGCGCATGATGCGACGCAACCGCTTCGACATCTCACGATCGAGCGTTCCCGGATAACCCGCCGCAAGCTCTCCGGCCCATCGGGAGATGTCGATCTCCGTCCACTCGTCCGGAGCCCGCGTGATGTCGGCGAAGAGCCGGTCGACCGACCGCAGGATGGCGAGCGCCCCTGCTGCGCTCACACTGCCGTCTCGGCGGCGACGATCGCGTCGAACGCGGCGCCGAGCTCCCCCGTCAGCGGTCCCGGGAGGAAGCTGTGATCGCCGACGGCAACGATTCCTCGAACCTCTTTGACGGTAGAGAGGGCAAACACTTCGTCGGCCGTAACGACCGCCTCGAACGGGTACTCACCTTCGGCGATGGGCAGACCCAGCTTCGCCGCCCCCTCGAGCGCCGCACCCCGGGTGATCGAAGCCAGGATGCCGAGTTCCAAGCTCGGCGTGTACAGGGTGCCGGCCGTGAACCAGCCGATGCAGAATGTCGGCCCTTCGAGGACGGTGCCGCCCGTCGTCAGCAGCAAGGCATCGTCGTAGCCCGCCGCCTGCGCCGCCGCCGAGGCCGCCATGTTGTTGGCATAGCTCAGGGTCTTGGCACCGGCGAGCTCGGTGGTGGCTCCGGACGGGTGCCATGGGGCGCGGCGGGGCTCGACTCGTAGATGGGCGGGCAGGGCCGGAATGGCTTCCCGCACCACAACCGTACGCGGTGGGGTCGGGAAGTCCGGATCACGGCTGCCGCCCGTCATGTAGAAGCGAATCAAGCAGTCGCCGCCGGCCAGCCGGGCTACCCACGCGGCCAGATCGGCGCGCGGTGGCGGCTCGAGGCCGAGCATCGATGCGCTGTTCCAGAACCGGTCGAGGTGCTGGTCGAGGCGAAACGGGACTCCGCCGTACACTCGCAGCACCTCGAAGCACCCGAAGCCGCGGATCACCCCCCAGTCGAACGCCGGTATCCAGGCGTCGGTGTCCGCGACGAGTTCGCCGTCGATGATCGTCCGCATCGGCGATTAGCCCTCCGACGACGGGGGCGATCCGCCACCTTCGACATCGACGTTGCGTGACGGCGGCCGGTTGAGACCCGACAGGATGTCGACCCCGGTGGCGTTTTCGATCTGCTCCGTGATCTTGACGACGGCCGCGGGAAACTGGCTGAGGATTCCGGGGAGCCCTTGACCGCCCGTCCCCGAGTCGATGACCGACACCCGGTCGATGGCGACGTTGTCGATGGTGCCGACGATCTTGTCGACGAGTTCCGGAAGCAGGTTGAGCACGAATATCCGCTGTGCGTCCTCCCCGGCTGCCTGGTACTGCTGCACCAGCCGGTGGAACACCTCGATCTGGGCGGCGCCATCCTCGACGATCTTCGCAGCCCGGCCTTTGGCCTCGAGCTCCGCCGCTTCCTTCTTGGCGCGTGCCGGTGCCACCACATCGGCCTCGAGGCGGCGGCGTTGCAGCTCGATCCGTTCCTGCTCGAGCGCCTGCTCGGCGACGACCTTCGCCTGTTCGGCGATGACGCCCGATTCCTTTTCCTTGGACTGCGCCTGCGCCTCGAGTTCGGCGCGCCGCACCCGCAGGTCGTTCTCCTTCTCGACTATCGCAAGGTCTGCCGGGACCTTGGCGATCTCGGCGCGCCGGCGCGCCTCGGCTTCCTCTTCGGCAGCTTCGGTCTCACGCTGCGCCTCGGCGACACGGGCTTCTTTCAGGACCAGAGCGGTCTGGCGGCGCCCGACGGAATCGAGGTATCCCACCTCGTCGGTGACGTTCTGGATCTTGAGGACGTCGAGGTCGAGGCCGAGCGTCTTGATGTCGTCGTCTGCCTCGTCGATCAAGGTTTGTGCGAACTTGAGGCGGTCGTCGTTGACTTCCTCCGGGGTGAGGGTCGCCAGCACACCGCGCAGGTTGGCCTCGAGCGTCTCTTTCGCGATCTGCTTGACGAACTCCATCGGTCGCCCCAGGAACCTCTCGACGGAGTTGCTCAAGAGGCCTTCCTTGCTGGAGATCTTCACGTTGGCGATGCCCTGCACGTTGAGCGGGATGGCACCCTTGGAGTAGGCGTTCTGGACCGACACCTCGATCGCGATCGTGTTGAGGTCCATCAAATCGACCTTCTCCACGAGCGGGACACGCAGCGTGCGGCCACCGGAGATCACCCGGTACCCGACTTCCCGACCGTCGGCGAGTTCGCGATGCCGGCCGGAGATGACGGCGATCTGGTTGGGCGGCACGATCAGAATGAGGTTGCGCACCGCGAGAACAACGGCCACGACGAGCACCACAACGATGACCGCGAGAGCGAGAATGATGGACAGCATGCCGGTCCTTTCTATCGGCTATGCACCGATGTCGTCGAGTGGGGACACCAGGGCCGTTCCTTCTTCGAGTTCGATGACGACGACGTTGTCACCGACGGCAAAATCGGCATCATCGCGAAACGGCAACGCGACGAGATACAGCCGGCGTCCACCGACGTTGAGGGTGATTCGTCCTTTACGGCCGGAGCCGATCGGAAGCACGACCCGGCCGGGGACTCCGACGATATCTGCCGTGCGTAAGTCGCTCGAAACCCCCGACCGTTTCAAGAACCTCACCAGACGGGTGTTGAGATAGAGGGCAAAGACACCGAGAGCCAGGGCGGCGGCAAACGTGAGAATCGAACCGGCCGACAACACATCGAGAACGATGCCGGTGAGGCCGAAGCCGGCCAGGAAAAAGACCAGCGAGCGGAACGACAGGAAGTCCGTGGCGGTGTCGGCCAGCGAGGTGCCCCCGTCTACGTCGATATCGACATCCAGGTCGACCTCCGCGTCGAGGTCGAGCCCACCGCCATCGAAGTCGGCATCGGTGTCACCAGCGAAGAACACGAAGAACGCCACGAACGCCCAACCGACGACGGCGGCGAAGAGGTAGAGGCCGAACATCTCGCTCCGATCGGGTCGGGTTCCTGAGACTACCAGCGGCTCCCACCTCGCCTTCCGAGCCGCAGCAACGTGACCGATATACTCCCCCCTTCGTGGAACTCTTTCTGAGCGCTCTGCTCATCTTCACCCTCCGCCTCACCGACGTCTCGCTGTCGACGGTTCGTATCGTGCTGGTGACTCGGGGCAACCGGTCGCTGGCCGCCGTCCTCGGTTTCTTCGAGTCCCTGGTCTGGATCATCGCCGCCGGCCAGGTGATAACGAACGTCGACGACCCGGTGCGGCTCATCGCCTTCGCATCGGGTTTCGCTGCCGGCACGCTGTTCGGAGCGACGGTCGAGCGGTGGCTCGCCCTCGGTTCGACCATCGTCCGAATCGTGACCTCGGTCGGGTCGCCGGAGGTGGCCCCGCTGCTGCGGGAACACGGCTTCCAGGTGACCGTTCTCAACGCCGAAGGCATGGAGGGGGACGTGCGACTCGCCTTCACGGTCGTGCCGCGCCGTCGCCAGCGCGAGGTCCTCGCCATCGTCGGGAGGGTCAATCCCGATGCGTTCGTCACCATGGAGATGACCACGCCGATGCAGGCCCGCCACAGCAGCGTTCGGACCTGACATGGATCCGATCACGATGATCGTCGAGGTGCCGAAGGGAAGCCGGAACAAATACGAGGTCGACCACGCCTCCGGCGAGATCGTGCTCGACAGGATGCTGTTCACCGCCACCCGGTACCCGGCGGACTACGGGTTCGTCCCGCACACGCTGGGTGAGGACGGTGATCCCCTCGACGCGCTGGCATTGGTGAGCGAGCCGACGTTCCCGGGATGCCGGATCCGCATCCGCCCCATCGGGGTGTTCTTGATGGAGGACGACGGCAAGCCCGACCACAAGATCTTGGGAGTACCGGTGGGTGATCCGGTATGGGTCGCCGTCGAGAGACTCGACGACCTGCCTCCCCACCTCCTCGCCGAGATCACCCATTTCTTCGAGGTGTACAAGGATCTCGAGCCGGCCAAGACCGCCGCCCTGGGGTGGCGGGACCGCGCGGAGGCGGAGCGGATCCTCCAGGAGGCCAGGATGCGGGCAGACCGCCCCTAGCGGGCCGGTGCGTGCGGCCGGCTACCGGCGGCGCCAGCCGTTCGTGATCGGCAGCCGCCGATCCTTTCCGAACGCCTTCTTCGTTACCTTCACCCCCGGGGCGGATTGGCGCCGCTTGTACTCGTTACGGTCGACCATCGCCGTGATACGGGCGACGAGCTCCCGGGGATGCCCGGCTGCAACGATGTCATCCGCTGGTGCGTCCTGTTCGATGTACTGCTCCAGGATCCGATCGAGTACGTCGTACGGAGGAAGCGAGTCGGTGTCGAGTTGATCGGGGCGTAGCTCTGCGGATGGAGGTTTGGTGATGATCGAGTCGGGAATCACGTCTCCGATCTCGTTGCGCCATGCCGCCAGTGCGTACACGTCTGTCTTGTAGACGTCCTTCAGGACGGCGAAACCACCCGCCATGTCGCCGTACAAGGTGGCATACCCGACGGCCATCTCCGACTTGTTGCCGGTTGCGACCACCATGCCGCCGAATTTGTTCGACAACGCCATGAGCACGGCGCCGCGAATCCGGGCTTGCAGATTCTCCTCGGCGACCCCCGGCGGCCGGCCGGCAAATAGAGGCGCCAGTGTCTGCAGATAGCTCTCGAAGACATCGTCGATCGGCACCTCGTCGAACCTGATACCCAGACGCCGGGCGAGTTCCCGGGAATCCTCTACCGACCCCCGTGAGCTGTATCGCGAGGGCATGGTGATCCCATGGACGGAGTCCGGCCCCAGCGCGTCGGTGGCGATGACGGCGGTAACCGCCGAATCGATGCCGCCCGACAGCCCGATGACCACCGAATCGAAGCCGTTCTTGTGCACGTAGTCGCGCAACCCGACCTGCAGTGCGGTGTAGAGCTCTGCGGTTGGAGCCAGCGGATGGAACGAACTGCGCGGCGGCAACGCCGGCTTCCCGTCTGCCGCTCCCGGCGACACCACCACGTCTGCGCCGGCTTCGGCGCTCACCGGCGTCACCGGCACGTCCCAGACGAGATGCGCCTCCTCGAACTGGGGACCGCGATCCAGCAGCGACCCGGTGCCGTCGAAGACCATGGAATCCCCGTCGAACACGAGCTCGTCCTGGCCACCGACGAGGTTCACATAGACGAGCGGAACTCCGGCCTCCTTCGCCCTGGCGGCCAGCATGGCGCGCCGTTGCTCCCCCTTGCCGCGGTGATAGGGGGACGCGTTGATATTGAGCAAGATGGCCGCACCCGACGCGGCCTGCTGCGACGCCGGACCGTCGGGAACCCAGATGTCCTCACACACCGAAACGCCGGCTGGGGAGCTCCCGGCTCGCCACAGCGGCCCGGCTTCTGTCCCAGGCACGAAATAGCGGTCCTCGTCGAAGACGCCGTAGTTCGGCAGCAGCTGCTTGTGATAGACCCCGGC
>JBFIQU010000117.1:0-6849 GCA_041609395.1 Acidimicrobiia bacterium
AGCTGCCGGAGGAGGTCGGACTTCGACGATTCGGAAAGCCCGAGCACGCCGACCACCGCCGCGATTCCGATCATGATGCCCACTGCGGACAGCGCCGCTCGCAGTGTGCGGCTGCGCAGACCCAGCACGGCTATCCGCGCCAGATCAGACGGATGGAGCCGGGACGGCTTCAGGTCGGACGTCACGCTGCCGCTCCGGTGTCAAACGCGAGCAGCCCGTCTCGCAGCTCCACGCGTCTCGGAAGCCGATCTGCGATTTCGCGATTGTGGGTGATGACCAGCATCGTGATGCCGGAGCGGTTGAGCTCCTCGATGAGTTCGACGATGGCGTCGCTGCTGGCGGTGTCGAGATTGCCCGTCGGCTCATCGGCGAGCACGATCTCCGGTCGGCCGATGATGGCCCGGGCCACCGCGACCCGTTGCCGCTCCCCGCCGGAGAGCTTCACGGCAGAGTGGTGGATCCGATGGCCGAGCCCGACCCGCTGCAGCGCGGCCGAGGCGAGCTCGCGACGCCTCGCCGGCGGGATACCCGAATAGAGAAGTCCGTCGGCCACGTTGTCGAGGGCGCTCTCGCCCTCGAGAAGATGGAACTGCTGGAACACGAACCCGATCGATCGGGACCGCAGAGAGGACAGGCCCCGATCGCTCAGCTGCGAAACATCCAGGCCGGCAACGGTGACCGTCCCCCTCGTGGGTCGATCCAGCGTTCCCATGATGTGCAGCATCGTCGACTTCCCCGACCCCGACGGCCCGACGACGGAGACCAACTCCCCGCGCCGCACATCGAAGTCGATACCGCGCAAGGCGCGGACGGGGGGCGGCCCCGGATACTCCTTGACGACCCCTCGCATGGAAAGAACGACGTCTGCCGAGCTCACGGCACGACGACCCGGTCACCTGCGGCGAGATCACCAGAGAGAATCTCGACGAGCCCGGACGCGTAGAAGCCGGGCTCGACGGCCACGAGCGTCGTCCCGGAACCGCGCTGTACCTCGACGGCGTACCCGCCTTCACGCAGCGCCACGAGTGCCGTCACGGGAACCGCGAGAACGCCCTGGCGCGAGTCGGTGACGACCTGGACGTCGACCGGGGCTTCATCGAGTCCGGCCGCCACCGCAGGGTCATCGAGGACGACGACGACTTCGAAGGTGGCCCCGCCCTGTCCCTGTGTGGCGATGGTGCCGACGGAGGAAACGGTGGCGGACGTTCGTCTCCCGTCGGGGAGTTCGACCGTCACCGTGTCGCCGGCGCCGACCACGCCCTGATCCGCCGCAGGCAGCGCGACGGCCACGGTGATGTCGGCCGACGACGTCGCCAACACGGGGCCGGGTGCGGTGGATCCCGGTGCCGCCAGGACGTCGATGATGCGGACGGGAAATTCGACGAAGATCACCTCGCCCCGGTGCACGATCCCGTCGACTTCAGCTCCCACGGCCGCCTGCCAGAGTTCGACGGCCGCCTGGGTCGCAGCGTCGAAGGAGCCATCGACAGGCCCCGGCGAATACCCCAGATCTTCGAGATTGGCCTCGAGCTGTTCCACGTCCACTCCCTCGATGGGAGTCCGGCCCGCCTCTACGCTGAGAACGGGCTGGGTTGCCTGCGCGCCCACCGCCAGGTTGACCGACTCCACGACGGTCGGCCCCGGAAGGAATACGACGTCCCCGAAGTCGACCCTGCCATCGACGACCGCCCCGATGGACTCCTCCCAGGACTCGACCATGTCCTCGGTCGCCGAGGTGAACTCCTCGTCGACCGTCACCCGTCCGTCCGGATCGAAACCGAGCCGAACCAGAGCTTCCTCGAGTTGGAGAACGTCCGCCCCTTCGACGTTGCGTCGCAGCGTGCGGTATGCCGGAACGTCGCCGTAGAGGAGCACGACGGGCTCGGCGGCGACGGAGTAGAGAACATCCCCTTCGGCGATCGTCTCGCCCTCGGCAACGCCGATGCCCGTGATCACACCGCTCTTGTAGTTGGCGATGGCATCGAGTTCGACGTCCATTCCCATATCCCGCCAGGCGGGCACGGGTCCGAGCATGATCACCGCCGGCTCACCGTCGACGGCGAAGGCGACATCGCCCGCCGACAACGTGTCGCCCTCGGCGGCAGTCGCGGTCACCGTTCCGCCCCGCACCGCCACGATCGGATCGCCGGCACTCCGGCCCAGCGTCCCGTCGTAGTCCTCGGTCTCGAAGAGGTCTACGACCGCAGCCTCGCCGAAGCGGACCGCGACACCCGCGACCGGTTCCACGCGGTCATCGCCGGCGACGAAGAACCAGATAGCGGCTGTAGCGGTCACCACAACGGCAGCGACGGCCGCGATCCACACCAGCGGACGGCGATGCAAATGCTTCTCCATGGGGTTACTCAAGCCGCTCGACACGCCGTCGTCCACGCGGGGTTGCGACTCGGTGACGCTCACGAATCGCTCCCGCCGCCAGAACCGCCGCCCGGACCGCCGCCGGGTCCCCCGCCGCGCGGACCGAAGCCTCCGCCCGGGACCGGCCCATCGCCGCCGAAGACGGCCCGGCACACCCCGTCGGCGGCCTGGAAGACCGGATCGTCGCGGTCGAGGGCTCCGAACAGCGCCCCGCCGCCTCCACCCGAGCCGGGTCCTCCACTCGAGAAGTCGGGATCAGGCATGTCGAAGCCGTTCTCTCGCATACACGAGGCGTACTCGTAGAGCGTGTCCTGCAGCTCGGTCAGGTCCCGTTCCCGGAAACCAAACGAGACACCGTCGATCAACTCGGCACATTCCTCGCGGGCGGCGCGGAACACGTCCTGATCGCCCTCACCCACCCCTTGCGGTCGAGACAGCCGCAGGTTTCCTTCTGAATCGGGAATCGGGTCGTCGATGTCGACGCCCTGCTCGCGCAGACATTGCGTGAAGGCCAGCATCGCCTCCTCCGCGGACAGAGCTCCCACCGTCGACGACGTGGTTTCCGAAGCGACACCGGCCCCGGCAGCTTCCACGGACGGCGCAGTACCCAGGTCGTCCACCGAGGCGACCCCCGTCGAAGCTGGGCCCGATCCGCCGCACGCCGACGAGATGAGCGCCACGACCAGAACCGCAGCGATTGGCTTCACGATCTCTCCCAGTTCGCTATCTGGCGGCCATCGAATCACGGGTCTCTGAGAATCGCCTGAGAGAGGTCACCCGCCACCAAACGGGCCCTCGCCCGGCCCGGGCAGGTCGAGGCCGGTAAAGGCAAGGGGGCGACAGACGTCGTCGGCGGCGAGGAAGTCGGGGTCGGTGGGGTCGACGTCTCCGAACGGCCCGAAGCCTTCGGCGCCTTCGCTGTTCTGGCGGCCGGATCCGAGCACGCGGCTCAGGAACCCGGTCAGATCCGGATCAGGCAGGTCGTACCCATTGCTCCGCATACAGGCCGCATACGTGACCAACCGGTCCTGCAGATCGACGAAGTCGAACCCGAGACTCCGGAGCGTGACCCCTTCGAGGTATTCGGAGCACGCATCCCGCGCCGCGAGCAGCTCGTCGGGGTCGACGTCTTCGGGCAAGGCGTCCGGATCGAGCCGCAGCACGCCCCCATCGTCGAACTGAGGATCGTCGATGTCGATGCCCTCGTCGCGTACGCACTGCACGAACTCGAGGAGGGCGGCTTCTACGTCGACGTCGGTCTGCGGGGCGGTCGTCGATGCGTCGTCCCGCAAGGTTGCCACTCCGGCGTCGTCGCCACCGCCGCAACCAACGAGAGCGACAGCGAGCCCGACGACAACAACTACCCAGCGCACGGAACCATCCTATGAAGCCCGTGAGCTCAACCGACCCGCCCCGCAGCCGGCAGCGGTCGGTCATCAGCTTGCTATTAGCTCGTTCTTAGCTTTGCGCAGTGCAATGATCGCGTCATGACATCCTCTCGCATCCTCATCGCCGAGGACGATCGAGCCGTCCGCGAGTCCCTGGAACGGGCTCTCCGCATGGAGGGATACACCGTCGAAACGGCAAACGACGGGGCACGTGCCGTCGAAGCCGGAGCACGGCGCGACATCGACGCCATCGTGCTCGACGTGATGATGCCCTACGTCGACGGCCTCGCCGTCTGTCGTGAGCTGCGCACCCGCGGCGTCGACACGCCGATCCTGATGCTGACCGCCCGCGCCGAGGTCGCCAGTCGCGTTGCCGGGCTCGACGCCGGCGCCGACGACTACGTCACCAAGCCATTCGCCCTCGACGAGCTTCTGGCCCGGCTGCGAGCCCTGTTGCGCCGCACCTCGGTGAGCGGCGTCACCGGAGTGCTCCGCATCGCCGACCTCGCCCTGGATCCAGAGCGCCGCGAGGTCCGCCGCGGAGAGCGGCCCATCCACCTGACGAAGACCGAGTTCGACCTCCTCGAACTCCTCATGACCGACGCCGGAGTGGTCATCTCCCGCGACACCATCTACGACCGCATCTGGGGATTCGACTTCGGGACGTCGTCGAACAGCCTCGACGTGTACATCGGCTACCTGCGCCGCAAGACGGAGGCCGACGGCGAACCGCGCCTCATCCAGACCGTGCGCGGTGTCGGCTACGTCGTTCGCGAACCGTGACGCTGCGCACCCGGATCACGATGCTCGTGGCCGGAGCGGTCGCCATCGCCGTCGCCGTCGCCGCTGCCGCCGCCTTCGTGTCGGCGCGCCAGGAGCTGCGCAACGAGGTCGACGAGTTCCTCACCGAGCGCGCCGCTCCGGTGGCCGCCCTCCCCGATCGTGATTTCCAGTCGGGGGTGTCGGGACTCCCGCGGCGTGGCGCAGGCCGCAACCTGGGGCCCCTGATCGGGTCCGGTGCCACGCTGCAGCTCATCGGCACCGACTCGATCGTGCAGATCATCGACCCCGGCGGCCAGCTCGTCTACGTGTTCGACGAGAACATGCGCCTCCCCATCGGTGACGAGGAACGCAGGATCGTCGCCGCCAAAGAGGGCAGGGTGCTGCGCGACATCGAGGTCGACGGCGAGAAGTTCCGGATGATCACGGTGGCAACACCGGTCGGCGGCGCCGTCCAGATTGCGAGAAGCCTCACGGAAACCGAAGCGGTGCTCCGTGACCTCGGCATCAAGCTGGTTGTCATCGGGCTGCTCGGCGTTGCGGTTGCCGCCGCCGCAGGATGGTTCGTCGCACGACGCTCCCTGGCACCGGTGGGCGCCCTGACGGAAGCCGCGGAGAACATCGCCATCACGCAGGACCTCTCCCACCCGATCGACGTCGAGCAGCAAGACGAGATCGGGCGTCTCGCGTCGAGCTTCAACGCCATGCTGGCCGCGTTGCGAGACTCGCGCCTTCAGCAGCATCGCCTCGTCCAGGATGCCGGGCACGAGCTACGCACACCGCTGACGGCGCTGCGCACCAACATCGAGGTCCTGGCCCGAAACACCGCCATGGACCCCGACGATCGGGAACGGCTCCTCGCCGACCTCACCGCAGAGATCGGCGAGCTGTCCGGCCTCGTTTCGGAACTCGTCGATCTCGCCACGGACCAGCACACCGAAGAACCGGTCGGTCCGGTCCGCCTCGACGAGGTCACCGAGCGCGCCGCCGATCGGATCCGGCGACGCAACGGCAGAGAGATTCGCATCGAGGCGACGCCAACCGTCGTCAACGGGCGGGCCGCCATGCTGGAACGCGCCATCGGCAACCTGCTCGACAACGCCGACAAATGGAGCCCCGCAGGCGAGCCCATCGATGTCACGATCGAAGCCGGCCGGGTGACGGTGTCCGACCGCGGGCCGGGTATCGCCCCCGAAGACCGCCCCCACATCTTCGAACGGTTCTACCGCGCCCCGGAAGCGAGAACCCGTCCCGGGTCCGGCCTCGGGCTCGCCATCGTCGAACACATCGTGGCCACCCACGACGGATCGGTGTTCGTCGCGCAATCCGACGGCGGCGGTGCCGCCGTCGGGTTCGTCATCCCGGTCACCGACGTCGAAGAGGACTAAGAGCCCGCTTCGACCAGCCCGACCACGTTGCCGGAGGGATCGGTGAACATGGCGAACGTCACCGTATCGGGAATCACCGTCCGGGGAACGACGGTAGAGCCGCCGGCGGATTCGATCCTGGCGAGATGACCGTCGATCGAGTCCACCTCGATGTAGGCGGTGAGATAGGCAGGCATCTCCTCCGAACCCTGGCCGACGCCGGCGCCGACCCCGGCGTCCTCTGCCTCGACCGTGTAGTAATCGCCGAAGCCGGGGACCGCCGCAGCCGTCCAGCCAAATGTCTCTTCATAGAACTTCTTCATTCCGGGGCCGTCCGGCCCCATGAACTCGAGATACACGATCTTGTTGCCCACGTCTTCCTCCCCAGGTCGCCTGGCGACAAGCTAGCCCAGGGCGAAACCATTTCTCAGACGTTTTTCACATTCTCTTCAGAAGATGATTAGGTGGATGCCGGATCGTTGACGGTGGCACATACACCCGATACGAAAGGAGTGGCCAATGAAGAAGATCCTCGCCTCGCTCACGGCGGGCGCGCTGCTGGTAGGAGCCGGCTTTGCGTTCTCGGCCGTGAGCACCCCCGAGATCGCCACCGCACAGACGACCACCGATGACGGCGCCGCGAATGACGGTGCCACGGACAACCTGCCTCCGCGGGCAACGTTCCTGGACGACGTTCTCGAGGAACTCGTGGAAGACGGCACCCTGACCCAGGCCCAGGCCGACACGGTCAAGGAACGTCTCCGGTCCCGGATGGGTGAGTTTCGCGGCAAGGCACCCCGCCACGGTGCCAAGCTGGCGTTGGAAACGGCGGCCGAGACTCTCGGAATGACCGTCGAGGAACTGCGTGAAGCTCTGCACGACGGGCAGACCCTCGCCGAGATCGCCGGAGACCAGGTCGACGAACTCATCGCCGCCAT
>JBFIQU010000118.1:0-6847 GCA_041609395.1 Acidimicrobiia bacterium
ATGGGTCTGGGGGCGGCCATGTACGGCTACATCATCGGTAACGTCGCCAGCCTTCTCGCCAACCTCGATGTCATCCGGTCTCGCCACCTCGGGCGGTTGGAGACGGTCAACAACTTCATGCGGGACCGCAAGGTGCCGCGGGAGCTGCAGTCGCGAGTCCGCGACTATTACAACTACCTCTGGGAGAGCCGGATGGGCCAGCAGTCGGAGATGCTGGCCGATCTTCCACCGCCGCTCCACACCGAGATCGCGCTGCACCTCAACCGGGCCATTCTGGAGAAGGTGCCGATCTTCGAGGATGCGAGCGAGGAGTTCATGCGTGAGCTCGTGCTGCATTTCGAGCCGACGGTTGCGATCCCCGGCCAGCACATCGTGCGGCGCGGCGACATCGGGGATCAGATCTTCTTCATCAACGAGGGCTCGGTCCAGGTGATGGCACCCGACGAGACCACCGTCGTCGCCGTGCTCGGCGACGGCGCCTTTTTCGGGGAGATGGCTCTGCTCACCAGCCGTCCCCGGTCCAACACCGTCACTGCCGTCGACTACTGCAACCTCTACGCCCTCGATCGGGAGAACTTCGACCGCGTGCTCGCCGGCTTTCCCGACTTCGCCGCCGAGGTTCGGCGGATTGCCGATGCCCGCCGCAGCGAGGGCGACGGCTGACCCTCTACGCGCTCAGGCCTCGAGGAAATCTCTGATCCGGGTCGCCGGTCCGTCGATGGGGTCGTCGTCCGGCGCCGGTCCGGCGACGGTGATGGTCGTGGATTCCGCGAAACGAGCGAGATGGGCCCGAAGCGGATCCCGGGACGATGCCAGGATCAACGTCGGGACGGTGAGTGCTGCGAGTGCCGTTGCGGTGTCGTGGCGGAACGCGGCTTTGTAGCCCTTCCAGTAGTGATCTCCGGCCAGCAGGAAATCGACCACTTGGTCGTGGAGCTCGCGGGCGTCGGGGAGGGCTCGTCCCATCGACGTTTCGGGCGAGGCCCGGTACCAGGGCCAGTACACATGCATGTCGCGCTGCATGTGCCAGTAGCGCTGCAGATGGGTCCCCTGAGCATCCGGGACGAGGGACGGCGTGTAGTTCTCGAGCAGATCGCGCTGTTCGTCGGCCGAGTACAGGCCAATGCCGTCCAGCACGAGCCGCCGGACACGTGATGGGTGCCGGACGGCCAGCTCGAGGGCGATCTTCGCCCCGGTGTGCGACCCGTAGAGGTCGGTCGGAGTGAGATCGGCGTGGTGCAACGTCTCCGCCAGGGCCTCCGCATAGTCACCGGCGCTCGGCTCGGCGACGTCCAGTGAATCCGACAGTCCGTACCCGGGCGTGTCCATGGCCCACACCGACCGGATCACGGCAAGGCGCATGACGAGGGGCTCGAGCCGTCGTGAACTCCCCGGGGAGGGGTGGCACATGACGAGCGGCCGACCCGTCCCGGCGCGACGAACGTGAACGTGGCGGTCGCCGACATGGATGTACTCGCGTCGAATCCTCATCCGCGACGACCAGTATGGCGCCGGCGAGAGGTGTCGTTCAGGACGCGATGTCCATCCACAGGACGTGGTCGATCCTGAGCAGCCGAGTTACGCGCCGTGCCGAAGCGGGAAGGAACTCCGCAGCCTCCGTTCCCGTCAGGATCTGAGGATGGTCGAGGGTGTACTCGTCGTCGCGCACCCGGAGGCGCGCCGTTCCGGCGGCGAGGACGTTCTGCACCCAGTCCGACTCGAGGCCGTAGGTGACGACGAAGATGAAGGCTCCGTCAACGGGATGAGCGTCCAGCGGCGTTTGGAACGTGCGGCCCGACCGCCTCCCGGTGTGGATGAGAACGGGGCGTTCGCCGCGCTTCAGTTCGAGTCTGTTGAAGGTTCCGCGGTTGAACCGTGCCAGCCATCTCGGCATCGGCATGGGTCGCGCCCTTTCACGATGAGGTGGAAGACGTTCTGGCCCTTCGCCCCCATGGTCACACGAGCGGCGTCGCCGCGGCAGAGGCCTACGCCCCGAGTCGCCGTCACGCCGGTCCGAAGCGGAACCGCGTCGTTTCCGCGTACCGGTCGTCGGGCCCGCGGCGTGTCGAGGGGAAGTGGTCGTGATTGGGGGAGTCCGGGAAGTGTTGGGTTTCGAGACAGAATCCGGCATTCGGTCCGTAGCTCGACCCGTTGCGTCCGGCGCGGGGCCGGATGCCCTGACCGGTGTAGAACTGAACGCCGGGTTGCGTCGTGGCGACGTCGAGCCGTCGTCCGCCTCCGACCACGGTGGCGCAGGCGCGGAGTGCGCCCGCTGTCCCGCCGACCACCCAGCAGTGATCGAAGCCGCGTGCCCGGCGCACCTGCTCGTCGTCGGCGGAGACGGCGTCTCCGATGCGGACCGGCGACCTGAGATCCATGGGGGTTCCGGCAACCGACCTGATCTCGCCGGTAGGGAGTGTCTCATCGTCGATCGGCAGAAACGCAGCTGCGTTCAGCTTCACAATGTGGTCGAGCACATCGCCGCCACCGGCGAGGTTCAGGTAGACGTGGTTGGTGAGGTTCACGAGCGTCGGTGCATCGGTCGTTGCTTCGTAACGAATGGTCAGGGTGTCGGCGGCGAGTTCATAGACGACCGTCACGTCGAGCGCGCCGGGGTAGCCCTCGTCGCCGTCGGGACTGCGGTGACGCAGCCGGGCCGCCACGGCGCCGTTTCCTTCGACGATGTCGGCACTCCAGACCGCCTTGTCGAAGCCCCGGGCGCCGCCGTGCAGGTGGTGATCGCCGCGGTTCGGTGTGACCTGTACCGTCCGCCCGTCGAGCGGAAATCGGCCGCGCCGGATGCGGTTGGCGAACCGACCGACCACCGAGCCGAAGTACTGCGGATCGTGGAGCCACCCTTCGAGGTCGTCGAACCCGAGGGCGACGTCGGCCACGTTGCCGTCGGTGTCGGGAACCCGGATCGACGCCAGGGTGGCCCCGTATGTCAGAACGGTCACCGAGAGCGTTGCGCTCGACAGGTGGATGGCGTCGACCACCGTGCCGTCGGGAAGTACGCCGAACGGAGCGACCTCGACGCTCACCGTGGGCGCCATTGCGTGAGGTCGATGAGTCCGGCGGACGTCGGCGAGAACCCGCAGGCGGCGAAGTAGAAGGGCGCAAGATCGTCATCGAAGTCGACGTGCAGCCATTCGCAGCCGGCGGCGGCGGCCGCGTCGCGGGCTACCGAGACCATTGCGGTTCCCACCCCGCGCCCCCGCATAGCCTTCGTCACCATCACGTCCTGGATCCAGGCGTGGGTCATGCCGTCCCAGAGAACGTTGACGAAGCCCACCAGATCGCTGCCGTGCCGTGCGACCACCCACCCCAGGCTGTGCTCCCTCGTGAGGGCGACCCAATCGTCGTCATGCACGGGGTGGTCGAAGGCCGCGGCGTGAAGACGGTTGACGTCGGCGTTGTCGAATGGTTCCCGCCAGCCGATCGATACGTCCTGCATGGCGCGGAGACTACGGGCCGCGGCTCGTGCCGACGAACAGGCCCACCCGGAACGTGAGACGGCGGGCGGCCCGGCGCCGGCCCGCTTCGCCGAAGAAGTGGCCGAGCAGCGTCGTCGCCTCGTCGAGGTCGTTGAACTCGAACGCCGTCTCGACGGGATGACACTCGAAGCCGTGCGCCGCCCAGAAATCGACATCGGTGGCGATGTCGGTCGGGGCGAGGGACGTGAATTCGTCACCACCCAGATTGTCGGCGACGATGAGGGGACCCCCGGTCGTGACCGCACGATGCAGCTCGGCGAGTCCGGGCGCCGGGTCGTGGAACTTGGGAAAGAAGTAGGCCCACGTTGCGTACGCCGCGTCGAGAGAGCCGTCTGCGAACGGAAGTGTCTGCGCCGTCGCCATGACGCACGGGGTGTGGTTGCCTTGCACGATCATCCCGCGTGCAGGTTCCACGCCGATCACCGTGCGCGACCGGCTCGCAAGCCGCGCTGCGGCGAACCCGTCTCCGGCTCCGACATCGATCACCGTTCCCCGTTGCGGCAACAGCCCGTCGATTGCCGAGATCACGAGGCCCGCAGGATCCATCGCAGCTCGCTCGATTGCGAACATGTCGGGATCGGAGGCTCCGTAGAACGGGATCATCGCGTCCGCAGGCTATTGCGACCGCACGCAACCTGATTTGCGCAACACAACGGCATCCCGCAGTGTTCTTGTGTTGTGACCTCGATGAGCAAACCGCGCCGCGTCCTCACCACGTCCGAAGGGCTGAACCGGGAGTCGTTCACGCCGCTCGATTGGGCATTGTTCTCATCCATCTCGCTCATCTGGGGTTCGTCGTTCCTCTTGATGGACATCGGTCTCGACGCGTTCAAACCGGGGGTGATCACGGTGCTCCGGGTCGGTCTCGGTGCGGCCGCCTTGTGGCTGGTTCCGAAAGCGCGCGCGGTTCGCATCGCGCGCGACGACTGGCCGCGGATCGTCGCGCTTTCGTTCCTGTGGGTCGCCATCCCGTTCACCCTGTTCCCGATTGCGCAGCAGTACATCAACTCGGCGATCACGGGCATGCTGAACGGAGCGATGCCCATCTTCGCCGCGGTGGTCGCCGTCGCCCTCTTGCGCCGATTTCCGTCCCCGGCGACGATCGTCGGGCTCGGCGTCGGCTTCCTCGGTGTCGTTGCCATCAGCGCCCCTTCCATCGGCGAAGGGAGCTCGCAGGCCCTCGGCGTCGTGCTCGTGGTCGGTGCCACCGTGTGCTACGGCCTTGCGGTCAATCTGGCGGCCCCGGTGCAGCAGCAGTACGGGTCGATCCCGGTGATGGCCCGCATGCTCGCTCTCGCCACCGTGTGGACCCTGCCGCTGGGTCTCTGGTCGGTTGCCGGCAGCTCGTTCCGGTGGGGGCCGTTTGCGGCAGTTGCTGCGGCAGGCGTTGTCGGCACCGGCATCGCCTTCGTGATCATGGGGAGCCTCGTAGGGCGCGTCGGATCGACCCGGGCCTCCTTCATCACGTACGTGATTCCGGTCGTGGCGATCGTTCTGGGCGTGACCCTCCTCGGTGACGAGGTGACACCCGTAGCCGGTTTGGGGACCGTGCTCATCATCTTCGGAGCCGTGCTCGCCTCCCGGCGCGATCCCGATCGACGCAGGTGGAGCACGAGCTGATCACGGCGGGCCGTTGCCGCCGAGGTAGGTGTGCCCCATCGGGCTGGTCCATTCGTACTGATCGCCGGCGACCGGCCGGTAGTCCCACCCGGTCATGTGGCGAATCCGATGGTCGTGCCGGCAGAGCGGAGCCAGTTCGCCGGTTGCCGTTCGCTTTCGCTTCGCCCACGGGACGATGTGATCGAGGTCGCACGACGCGGCGGGCATGCGGCACCCGGGGAACACGCAGGTCGGGTTCCGTGACGCGACGTCCCGGCGCTGGGTTGCCGAAGGCCGGCGGCGGGTCGTGCCCGTGGCCACGAGCCCTCCATGCGGGTCGGTGACCGTGTAGCGCCATGTGGCTCGCGGACGCCGCACCGCGACCTCGCGGGCGATGTCGGCGATCACCGGCCCGAACCCGGCGAGGTCTCCGGGTCGGTCGTCCAGTTCTGCGAGCGTCGTCAGATCGACACGAATCTCAACGCTCGTGGCGGCGCCGTCGTACTCGTCGGCCCGACCCATCAGCAGGTCGAGGAACACGTCGGCGCGTAGCTGGTTCATCGATCGGGTTTCGCCCTCCCTGCGGAGACTCATGGCGATGCGGTTGATGTGGTTGCACGCCGCCTGGACCCGGTGCGGCGGGAGATCAAGCCCGGCCAGCATGGTCGTTCCGTCATGGCCGGGCTCGGTGAAGATCCGACGTTGGTCGACGGCATCGCGGTAGCGGCGTCCGGCATCCTCCGGATCCGCCTCCATGCACACGCGGCGCAATCTGGCCCGTAGCTGCCCCGTCGTGAGGTCGGAGGCGTCGGGTAGCACCCGGTGCGCAGCGACGGCGGCTGCGTCCACGTCGAGATGGGACGTGCCCCACGCGATGACCCGGGCGCGACGTGCGTCGATGTCCCCTGCAGCCAGTGCCGCCCAGACGGCCGGGAGTCGCCGCGTGAGGTCGTCGGCCAGTCCCAGTTCGAGATCGGAGGCGCGCCGCGTCAGGCGCAGCGCCGCCCGCACCTCGGATGCCGCCGTTCCGGCTGCGATCTCCGGATCATCTGTCATCTCCGCGGCTGCATCGGCGACCGCAGCGATGTCGGCATAGACGTGGGCTTGATAGTGGGAGGCCATCCGCTGATGGGCTCGCAGAACCACTACCCGGTCGTGTCCCGACAGTCGGTCGACGTCGACGCCGGACAGGATGGCGCCCAGTACCGGTCCGGGGGGAAGAGCCTCGAGATCGGCCGGCAGCACGTCATGATCGAACATATGTTCGTAGCGTAGTTCGTGCCTGTGACAAGAACCCGGGTCGCGCGGCGAGAAGCTCTACGTCCCGGCGACTACTCGCCGAGACGCTTCCGCACGTAGTCGTTGAAGTGGGCGATGAGAAGCTCGGAATCGACGAACAGCATTCCCCGCTCGCCGGGTCGGGCGTTGAGCCCCTGCTGAACCGACTCCACCAGGACGAGATCCTCGGCGCCGACCGTCGAGTCGAACGCAATCATGGCGTCGACCCACTCTGGGTCCACGTCGGGTCCGACGAAGTAGTCCAGCGTGCGGTGCGTGGTGGTCGGCCCCGTGGGGACGACCGGACCGAGCGACAGGTTCGGCCGGCCCGGCATGATGTTGAACACCGTATTCGGATACAGCACGTGAAACTGCGAACGACCGATCGGTCCATGCGGGTCGAACCCGGCAACCGGGGCTTCTGCCCGCACCGGACCGTACTGGCTCGAATAGGTGGGCGCAGTGACCAGGCCGAA
>JBFIQU010000119.1:0-6847 GCA_041609395.1 Acidimicrobiia bacterium
ATCATCTGGTGGTGGCCGGCCGGGGCCACCGAACCGCGCGTCGTGTCCTTCAAGCCGGGCCGGGTCTTCCACGAGGCGGCCGTCATCGACGGGCGGCCGACGATGATCGTCGTCGACGACCCGAATCCCGCCTTGGGAGCGGAGCCGCAGGAGTTCGTCCAGCTGATCGATCTCGAAGACGGCGGCACCGAAGACATCCGCCAGGTCGGCGGCATCGAATGGGGTGCCGCTCAGGTTTCGTACCGCGCCGGCACGTTCCTCGTGACCGAGATCAACCACAGCTGCGGTGACCTCGTCGCGTTCGACCGCGCCGGAACCACCGTACGGCTGCCCTTCCATCCGGTGCCGGCGTGTCAGATCCATTTCGAGGTCCCGTATGCCGGTGCCGTGCTGGCACCGGACGGATCGTGGGCCTATCTGGAACGCCACACCGTCGCATCCGGTGAGCCGGGCGGTACGGTCACGCATACCGACCTGGTGGTGGTTCGCGACGGGACAGAAGCGGTCCGGGTCGAAGTCGCCGGTGAGGGCGTGAACCCGGGCGCGCTGCGGTTCGACGGTCGCTGGGCTCTGATCCAGCCGGGCTGGACGGTGGTTCAGGTCCCGGAGGAAGACCCACAACCCTTCATCGTCGTGGATACCTCGGGCCCGATACGGGTTGCCACCGTCGACGCCGTAGGATTCATCAGCTTGCGTTTCCTGGAGATGCCGCTCGCCACCGGCTGAGGTATGGCGAGCCGCCCGAACGGGGTACGAGATCTGATGAGCGATAGTCGATCGAGAGTTGGCCCGATGCGAAACCGGTTCACGTCGCTCGGGACCGTGGCGGTCCTGGGCATTGCCGTCGTGCTGGCGTTCATTCTCGGTGCCGGCCTGAATCGGTTGAACCCGTTCCGCTCGGAGCCGTTCGTAAACCAGGGCCCCGTGGTGCTCGAGGGGGTCCGTGAACTGTCGACCCTCACCTCGGTGGAATTCGTCGAGTACACCACGGTGGAAAAGGGTGTCGACCGGGGACTGCTCGACTGGGCCACGGGAGAGAGCATCGTGGTGTTTGCGCTTGCCCGCATCGGCGCCGGCGTCGACCTCGCCGGCCTGAGCGAGGGATCGGTCGAAGTCGACGACGAAGCGAACTCCGTGTCGTTGTATCTGCCCCGGGCAACCATCCAGTATGTGGCCGTCGACAGCGAGGCAACCCAGGTGCTCGACCGCGACACCGGGTTGTTCACCTCGGGGTCGAAGGATCTCGAGACGGAAGCCCGGCAGGTTGCCGAACAAAGCCTGCGAGACAAGGCGCTCGAAGCCGGCATTCTCGAGACGGCGGAAGCCAACGCCCGAACCGCTCTCGACGCGTTTCTCAGATCGCTCGGATTCGAGACGATCGAGATCGCCTTCGCCGGCGACCCCGGCTCGTAACGGTCAGGTCGCCGGAGGCCGCCGCAGCTTCTTGATCTCGCTCCGCCGACGCTTGTTTTCGACGCGCCGCCGGACCGACGCCCGGGTGGGCCGGGTGGGCCGGCGCCGCTTCGTGGTGCGACGGGCCTCGCGCAGCAGATCGACGAGCCTGGCGCGAGCCATCTGCCGGTTGCGCCACTGGGAGCGTGACTCCCCGACGGCCACGGTGACGATGCCGTCGACGGCCCGGCCGCCCAGCTTCTTCAGCATGCGCTGTTTGTCGTCGTCACCGACGGCGTCCGATGCGCCGAGGTCGAAGGTGAGGACGGCGCGGGTTGCGGACCGATTGGCGTGCTGACCGCCGGGACCGCCGGAGGTCTCGAAGCGCCATTCGAGCTCGGATTCGGGAATCGTGATGTCGTCGTCGATGACGAGGTCGTCGCTCATCCGTTCCATTAGAGCACTTCGAGTCACTTGACAGATGTGAGACAATCCCCGGCTATGCGCGCGCACGATCAGGATTCCCAGCCGGTTCTGCACCGGGTACTCCCACCCGAAGAGCGGGCCATCGAGGCCGTCGTGGCCCGCTATCAGCGTGTAGCTCCGGCGGTGACCCGCTTCGCGCGCACCATCTCCAGCAACGACGAGCTGCAGGTGCGCCTCGGGTCGCAGGCGTCCGCATCGGACCACGAGATCGTCCTCGACCCCGGCGTCTTCCAGGCCGCCTACGCCCGCTCCGCTCCGGTGACCCCTGCCGAGGTAGCGCTCGCATCGGCGCTCCACGAAGCGGTGCACCTCGCGGCGACCGACTTCGACGAGCGAAGGCCCATTCCCCGCGAGTGGTTTCCCGACGACTACAAGGGCGACCTCCCGGAGGATCCGGTGCCGCTTCTCGACGCCCTGAGCGAGGCCGGCGGTCCCGCCGGCGAGGCCCTCTTCTTCTCGCTGGAAGACGCCCGTCAGGAGGGCACCCTGTTCACGGCGTACGAAGGAGCACGGTCCGTCCTCGCCGATCTCTACACCTCCTCGGTCGGCGAGGCCATGGCCCAGGCCCGGCCCCTCGGCCAGTTCGCGCTCGGATGCTTCCTCGTAGTCGGCGGGTACCAGGACAAGGACCGGATCCAGCGCCGCACCGAACCGCACGTCGCGCTCGCTCTCGACGATGCCGCCGTCTTCCTCGACGCCACCCGCGGTGCCGGGGACGCCTGGGAGGTCGCCGGCCTGGCGTTGCAACTCCTCCAGGTCGCCCGCCTGCACGGACTCGTCACCGATGCGACGGCCACCGAAACGCTCGGCGAACGGCGCGATCGGGAGGAATCACAACGCGACGCCATCAACGAGGGGGTCGACGCGGTGCGGCTCGTGAGCCCGGTACTGCGCGACGTCGAGGGGTACGACCAGACCCGCAAGGCATCGCAGGCCATGGTCGGAGAGGAGGGTCGGGAAGCCGACACCGATCCGCTCGGCGACGCCGGCACCGACCAGATCGTCAGGCTGTCGACCGCACCGACCATCTACCTCCCCACCGGCCAGGGCGGGCGGCTGCTCGTCGGAAGCCTGCCGGAGAAGTTCGCCATGTTCAGCGACCGGGGCCGCGAAGCACTCATGGTCGCCTCCCGAGCATGGGACATCGACCAGCGCCAGGTGACGTCGGAGCTCTATCCGCTGTTCGTCGCCAACCAGCGCCGGGCGCTGCGCTCCGGTTTCGACGCGGGCGACCTGTCACCGTATGCCGCCCTGCTCCTCGGCGGAGGGCTCTACCAGCGGATGTTCGAGCGAAGAGCCCTCTCCAGCAAGCGGTCCTACGCCGTGAGCCTGCTCGTCGACGGCTCGGCGTCGATGCTGCAACCGCGTGAGCTGCCTGGTGCCGGGCGGGTTCCGTGGGCCATGTCCGCCGCAACCCTCGGAGCCTGGACGCTGGCCATGCTCAGCGATCGCCTCCAGATCGACTTCGAGATCGCTTTGTTCAACCGATCATTCGGTGCCCGCGTCGACGACAGCGAGGCGAGCTACGTCCGTCGCCTCAACCGCACCAAGGGCGAACTGCGACGCAGCCAGGGGGGCGCCGCGGACCGGCTCACCCGGACCGTCAACCACTACGTCATCAAGAGCTTCGATCAGCGGTGGCGCAGCGCCGAGGACGCTCTGTCCGGATTGTTCTGGGTTGCATCGGCACCGCGTGACGCCGCCCGGGAGTGCCGGCGAGATCCGTCCCAGGCACCTCCCGTCTCGATGTTCGAGAAAGCCGCCAACGTCGACGAATTCAACATCAGCTACGCCGCTGAGCGACTCGCCTCCCGCAACGCTTCCTCCCGGGTCATGGTGGTCCTCGCCGACGGCATGACCCGGGGATCGGTGGAGGCGCTGGCCAGATCCGTCGCCGCCGTCGAGCACAGCGGCGCGACCGTACTCGGTGTCGGTATCGGCGACGCCACCGTCGAAGCGGCCTACTCGCGCAGCGAAGTCGTCGAGCGGCCCGATGATCTCGCCCGGGCGATGATCGACGGGGTTCGCTCGGCGCTCCACCAGACCATCGCCATGTGGGGCGGCGACACCTGGTGGGCGCACAGTTCCGAACGAGCACTCGACCGACTCCCAGCCTAAGGAGCCACTACACATGCCACAGACCGTGACCTTCGAAGACCCTTCGGGCGAAGGCAAGCCGATCGAGCTGGAGACGTTCTCCATCCCGAAGGACGTTCCCGACCTCGAGCAACGCACGGGCCGGGTCCCCGAAGCGGATCCGTATTACGTCGACCTCGGCATGCTGTACCGGCTGGCGAAGATCGAAGAACTGCGCCGCAAGCACTTCACCGACACCCCGCTGCACGTCGCGTTGCGCGGCCACATGGGAACCGGAAAGGACCACGACCTCGAACAGTTCGCTGCGCTCCTCGGACTCCCCTACTTCCGCGTCCCCCTGACCGGCGAGGTGCGCGACATCACGCTCATCGGATCGGTCAAGCTCCACGGCGACGGCAAGGGCGGCACCGAGAGCCGGTGGGAGGACGGCGACATCACCCGTGCTCTGCGGGGGCCGGCCCTCGTCAACCTCTCCGAGCTGAACGCCGCCGGTGCCGAGACCCTCTTCGCCCTCCACGGCCTGCTCGACCGGTACCGCGCCATTGGACTGCCCACCGGCGAGACCGTCCACTTGCGGCCCGACGTACGCATCTTCGGCACGATGAACCCGACCGATCTCCGCGACTATGCAGGCACTCAGACGCTCAACAAGGCATTCGCCGACCGCTGGGTGATCTGGGAGAAGCAGTTCCCGTCGGAAGAGCAGGTCAAGAGCATGCTGAGCCGGCGCTACCCGTCTCTGCGTGACGATTTCCGCGATCTCGTCGCCCGTCTCGCCGTGGAAGTGAACGCGTCGTTCACGGCCGCCGACGTTCGCACCCGTGTCGAAACGCCGATGAGCCTGCGCACGGTGCTCGACCGCATACCCGCCGGCCTCCGTATGTACGAAGATGTCGAGGATCCGCTACGACGCGCCTGGGAGGAGTTCGTGCTCCCCCACATCGACGCCTACGACCGCGACCACTACGAAACGGTGTGGAGTGCGGTCGTGCGCAAAGGACCGGCGACGGCTCCGTACAAGTAGCTACCGGATATCAGCCGTCAGCCGTCAGCTGCGGACGCCCGCTGCGGCCCCGTTTGAGCTCGAAGAAGTCCTCCCGACGGGCCAGCGCGGCGACGAGGTCGAACAGCTCGACCGCATCCGAGCCGGTGGGAGCCGGCGAAAGCACCGGACCGAAGAAGCCGTGGCGTCCGTCGAAGACGATCGTGGGGACGCCGATGTCGTCACCGACCAGTTCGATCGCCTCCTTCATCGACGATTCGATGACTGTGTCCCAGCCGGCGTCGGTGGCGGCCTCGGCCAGCGCGAGCGGAAGGCCCGCGGCGGCTATCGCGGCGTCGATGTCGATCGGACGTTCCCGCTCGATGTGATACCGGCGGCCGAGTTCGCCATAGAGCTCACCGACTGCGTCGTTCCCGAGTTCGTCGCGCACCGCCTCGACGGCCCGGAGGCCGGCCAGGCCGGTCTCATAGGCAAGCCGCGCTCGCTCCGACCACTCCTGGTCGGCGTTCTTGATCGCCAGGCTGAACGACCGCCAGGAGATGTCGATCTCACGCTGCCCGGCGACGTCGTGAAGCCAGCGCGATGTGATCCAGCACCAGGGACAGATCGGATCGAAGAAGAAGTCGACCTTCATGCCCGTCGACCCTACTGCTCCGTCGCCGGACTGGCCCACATGCACCGAAACGGCCGAGCCGTGACTACCGTCCGACCCATGCGTGCCTATGAACTCGGTAACCCGGAGCTCGACGCCAAGCTGCGTGAAGTCGTTCGCGAGGCGGTTCGCGACCTGCCGGGCCACGACGACCACGACCACGACGACGACATCATCCGTGAGATGCTGGTCAGCGGACTCAAGATGCTGCGAGACGACACCCAGCGGGGTGATCTGAAACTCGCCAACAGCGCCCTCAAGGAGATGCGCTATTCGTTCCTGGTGTTCTCCCGCTATCGGGAGACACCCAAGGTCACGATCTTCGGGTCGGCGCGAACGCCACCCCACGACCCCAACTACCAGCTGGCTTCCGAATTCGCCCGGGAGATGTCGGACAACCAGGGATGGATGGTCATCACCGGTGCCGGTCCGGGAATCATGGAGGCAGGCAATCTCGGAGCGGGTGAGGACTACAGCTTCGGGGTCAACATCCGCCTCCCGTTCGAGGCGGAGGCCAACCCCTACATCCACGAGAGCCGCCTCATCAACTTCAAGTACTTCTTCACCCGCAAGCTGATGTTCGTGAAGGAGTCGGATGCCTTCGCGCTGTTCCCCGGCGGGTTCGGCACCCAGGACGAGACGTTCGAGCTGCTCACCTTGATTCAGACGGGGAAGTCCGACATCCACCCCATCGTCATGGTCGAAGCGGAGGGGACCGGGTACTGGGCGTCGTGGCTCGACTTCATCGAGACCCTGGTGGACCAGGAACTGATCTCTCCCGACGACCGCAACCTGTTCACCTTCACGACGGACGTCAAGGACGCGGTCGACGAGATCCTGGGGTTCTACCGCAACTACCGATCACAGCGCTTTGTCGACGGCAAGCTGATTCTGCGCACCCGCAAGGCACTGACCGACGACCACATACAGGCCCTCAACGATGAGTTCACCGACATCGTGCTGAGCGGCACGATCGAAGCGGTCGAGCCGACGAGCCGCGAAGTCGACGACAACGACGCGCTCGACCTCCACCGGATCGCGCTCCACTTCGATCGAAGGAACTTCGGGCGGCTGCGTTTGTTGATAAACCGGTTGAACAGCTTCTAGCGGGGACGCCTGACGGCCGACGCCCGACGCCCGACACCCGACACCCGTGATGGTGCACCCGTGTCGCGCGGGACTGGTAGCCAATAGCCAGTAGCCCGTTCCGTGGCGAG
>JBFIQU010000120.1:0-6768 GCA_041609395.1 Acidimicrobiia bacterium
GGGAGGCGACGAGCGTCGACTCGAGCGCGGACCGGTAGGCGGTGGCGGACCGGTAGATGCCGCCATGGGCGGGCTCGGCGGACGGCGACGTCGGTCCGGCACGCCGCAGTACTTCGTCGAGCAGCGCCGCCGCTTCTTCCGGACTCGAGCTCAGGGTCGAACGGGCGAGGCAAACCCGGGCCACCATATCGGTTGCATCGTCGAGACTGCCGTGATCGGCTTCGAGGATTTCGCGCACGAATTCGGCCCCGCCGCCGTTCCTCCACGCCGCCTGCAGCGTCCGCGGGGTGAGCAGGTCGAGGTGCCCCGCCTCGATCAAGAGTCGCCTGACAGCACCGACATGCTCTTCGGTGATCAACCCGGTTCGATCCAGCGTCGCTGCCAGCCCGCGGGCCAGGATCCGGGAACCGTCGGGCCGGGCGTCTACCACTGCATCGGCTCCGGCGACGTCCCCGCCGAGGATGCGAAGCATCACGAGCGTCTGGAGGCGATCGACCTCGAACGGTCCCTCGTCTGCCGGCCACCGCTCCCCGAGGCAGCGTCCGGCTGCGTTGAGATCACCCCGGTCGACGAGGCTGCGAGCCTCTGCCAGCAGCGCGGCCTGCACCGCGTTCGGACCCGCTGCGAGCTTCCCAATCGCTCGTGCCGCCTCGAGCCGATCGTGCGGCCCGGCGGCGGTGCGGAGCAGTCCACGCCCCGCGGCGTTCCTTGCAACCTGATCATGTCCTTCGAGGGCAGCCGCATAGAGGCGACGAGCGTCACCGGCGCGACGCGAAAGCTCCGCGGCGAGCCCTTCGTAGACCGCAGTCCCGGGCGAGCGCTGCACAACAGCCGCATCGAGAATCGGAACGGGGTCCGTGCCCGGTTCCCAGGGGGTCGCGCCGGCCCGATGCTCCTCAGCTGCGCCGATCGCTACCACCACCCCTGCGGCCCGGCACAGGGCGCGGCGACGCGCCGCTTCACGTCCCGTGGCCGGAACCGGAGGAACGATCGCGACCAGGGGCGCTCCGGCGAACGCCGGCACCACCGTGGTACTCACCGGCGTATCGCTGACGAACAACGGTGCGGTGACACCGGCCTGGGCGATCCGCGACGCGATGCGGCGGATGTCGAAGGCGCCGACCGGCGTGCGTATGACCGGCCCCTCGTTGCCGGCGGTGCCGAAATCCACGATCTGGATCCATACCACCGGATACGCCATCCCGGCCGCATCGACGAATTCGTTGATGGGAGCGGTGCCGGTGCCGGGGTGAGAGCTGAGCACCACCAGGCCGTCGAACGAAGGTGCGGCCATCAGCTTGCGCCGGAGGCGTGCTCCACATGCCGGCTCACAGCGGCTTCGATCCTGGCGAGGTTCGCCTCGGTCCAGGCCACGGTCGCAGCGAGACCGTCACGAAGCTTCGTTTCGGCCCGGAAGCCGAGGTCCCGATCGGCCTTTTCCGTGCTGCCGAAGCGATGGCCGGACCGGTCCCACGTCCGTCGCGGCGCGACCTCGAGTTCGGATCGAGAACCGGTGAGCTCGACGATGACCTCTGCGAGTTCGAGGATCGTCGTTTCGACTCCGCTGGCGAGGTTGTAGACGCCGCCCGCTGCGCCCCGGGCCGCACACAGCACCAGCCCGGCGACGATGTCCTCGACGTAGATGAAATCGCGGCTGGCGGCACCACCGTTGTGCAAGGTCAGCGGCATCCCTTTCAGGCCCCGGTAGATGAACGTGGGCACGACATTGCGCCAGATCGTGGCCTCCGTGCCCCGCCACCGTCCGGCCCCCAGGACCTCCCCGGGGCCGTAGACGTTTTGGAATCGAGCCTTCACGGCGCGAAGCCCGTGCTGCATCTCGTAGAAGTTGAGATACATCTCTCCGAGGATCTTCGAGATCTGGTACGGACTGTCGAGATACAGGGAAACCGGATCGTCCTCGGTGGTTGCCTCGGCGTCGCCGTAGGTCTTCTCGGCGACCGTGCACCCGGCGGAGGCGTACACCAGGCGGCGCACCCGATCGTCCCCCCGCAACGCGTGGCACAGGTTCAGTGTCGTGATCGAGTTGTGCTCGTGGTCGGCCAGCGGGTCTGCGATCGAGTTTTGATTGCCGTGGAACGTGGCCAGATGGAACACGTAATCGAATCGGTCGCGGAGGCCTTCGAGAACTGCGGGCTCGTTGATCGACGCTTCGACGAAGGTCAACCGCTCGTCCATCGGCAGGTTGTCGCGTTCCGCCGAGAGGAGGTTGTCGACCACCTCCACGTGTTCCGCCCCGTGATCGAGCAGGCGTCGCACCAGGGCGGACCCGACGAAGCCCGCCCCACCAACGACGAGATGCGCGGCGCCGCGAAACGAACCGACCTCGCTCATGTCGACTCGGGCATGCGGAGGTGGGTGAACGTCTCCTGGACTCCGAACTCGTGGTAATAGCGGACCGTCCGTTTCACCCCGTCCTCGAGGGGGGTGCCGGCTTCCCACCCCGGAAACTCGGCGTGAGTCCGTGACGGGTCGAGCAAGATCGTGAACGCATCGTCCTCCCCGCGGGGCCGGACCTCGACATCACCCATCAGATCGATCCCGAGCGCACCCACCGTGGCGTCGAAGAGCTCCTTGATCGAAAAGTCGCCGCCCGACGAGATGTGGTACGGACCGCCTGCCCCTTCACCGTCGATGGCACGCACGACCACGTCGACGAGATCGTCGATGAAGATGAAATCGCGCCTGGTGTCCATGACGAACACCGGCTTGTCCGAGGTCAGCCGCTGGTAGAACGTCGGGAGAGGTCCCGTGATGTTGCGCGGGCCGTACCCGTTGGCGAGCCGGAACGAAACCCAATCGAGCCCCGACAACCGGATGTAATGCTCTCCGGCGGTCTTGCTGATGGCATAGCTGCTCTCGAGGGGGCGCAACTCGTGGTCGAGCGTGATCGGCTGTTCGTCGGGGTGAAGCCCGTAGCACAGGGCCGTCTGGAAGTAGATGATCCGGGACACGTCGTTGCGCTGGGCGGCCCGCGTCACCAGCGCAGTGCCGACGACGTTGACGGCGGCGTCTTCGACCCAGGCGTCGGGATCCTTGTACGACGCAGCAGCGTGAACGACGACGTCCGGGTTGAACTCGTCGAAGGCCGGATCGATCACGCCCGCATCGGTGATCGAACCCTCGACGACCGTGAGCCCGTCGCGTGCAACGAGGTTGTCGCGACGGCCGGTGGCGTAGTTGTCGATCACGAGTACCCGGTCGCCACGATCGAGCAGGCGATCGGCGATGTGCGAGCCGATGAACCCGCCTCCTCCGGTGATGAGCACGTTCATGGTGGAAAACTCCTCGGGCGGTCAGGGGAACGGCCGAGGTCGCTACCTCGGCCGCAGGGTCACGCTACCACAGGCTGCTCCGGCGCCGTCTCGACGATCTTGCGGAAATCGGCGGCGCGATCGACGAATTCCTGATACCAGAGCTCGAGACACAGGTATCCCCAGACCGTGCGGCCGAAGCTCTGTTCTCCGTCGAGCATGCCTGCGACCGCAGCATTGTCGACGTACGGCCGGTCCCGAATCGCGCCGGTGCGGAAGACGTCGTTGAAGAAGTCCCGCGCGTCCGACCGCATCCACCGGGTCAGTGGAACGGGGAACCCCATCTTGTCCTCACGCGCTACGACCTCGGCAGGGAGGACGTCGACGGCCACCGTGCGCAGCAGTCGTTTCAGCTCGCCGTTGCGGAACTTGATGTCGGCGGGAATCGTCGCCGCAAACTCGATGAGCGGATGGTCGAGCAACGGAACCCGCGCTTCGAGCCCGTGCGCCATGCTCATCCGGTCCTCGACGTGAAGCAGGGCCGGCAGCAGCGTCTTGAAGTCGAAGTGGCTCATCGCGTCGAAGTACGAGCCCTCGGCAACGTTCTCGGCGTTGAACAGCTCGAAGAACGCATCGCGCGGCGAGTACGCCATGTCCGGGAGGCGCAGCTCGGCTCCAGCCGCGGGGGCACGGTTGATCAAGCGGAAGTAGCGCTCGTCCATGGGGCCGAACAGGCCGTCGGACCAGAAGGTCCGGATCAGCGGTTTGTAGCGCTCGAGGATGCGGAGGTTGGGGATGATCGATTCGTAGGTGACGACGAAGTTGCCGGCGTGGAGGGTGCCTTCGATCGCTCCCTTGATGCACTGCTCGAAATAGGCGAGCAGGTACCGGGCATACCCCCCGAATGTTTCGTCGCCCCCCTGCCCTCCGAGTACGACCTTGCGGTGCTCGGCCGCCAGCTGGGAGACCATGTATTGCGGGAATGACCCGGGCCCGGCGACGGGGTAATCGAGGTGGTAGATGACCTTGCGGATGTTCTCGAGGAAGTCCTCGACGCCGATGTCGCGTTCATAGAGGTCGAACCCCTGCCGGTCGGCGACGGCGCGGGCGTATTTGCTCTCGTCGAACTCGTCACCGATGGCGAACTTGCCGGTGAATCCGAGAAGGCGGCCGCCGCCGTACTTGGGCCGGGCCAGGGCCGCCACCAGGCTGGAGTCGATGCCGCCGCTGACGTACGCCCCGACCGGGACGTCGGACCGCAAATGGAGGTCGATCGATTCGTCGAGCAGCCGGCGGACACCATCCTCGAAGTGGTGCGCGCTGTGGTCGAAATCGCGCCCGTAGTACACCTCCCAGTACCGCTCGACCCGAACCCTGCCGTCCTCGACGATCAAGAGGTGGGCGGGAGGCAGTTCCTGCACACCGGCGAAGAGCGTCTTGCCCCCGAGACAGAACTGGAAGGTGGTGTAGTCGGCGAGTGCTTCCGGGTCGACCTCGACCGAGGGTAGAAACGGGAGCAGGGCCTTGGCCTCGGACGCGAACATGAACACGCCATCGACGATCGTGTAATAGAACGGTTTGATCCCGAAGCGATCGCGGCCACACACCAGGCGGCGGCGCCGTCCGTCCCACAAAGCAAAGGCGAACATCCCACGCAGCGCGTCGACGACGCCGGGACCGTGGTCCCGGTAGCCGTGCAGGATCACCTCGGAGTCGGTGGTGGTGCGAAACCGGTCACGCCCGAGATCGCGTTGCAGCTCCAGGTAGTTGTAGATCTCTCCGTTGAACACCAGCCGGTCGTCGTCGTTGCGAAGCGGCTGGATACCAGACTCGTCGAGTCCGATGATGCTGAGACGGCGGTGGGCGAGACCGGCGCGCCGGTCCCCGGCGAGCCATATGGCGTGGCCGTCGGGACCCCGGTGCTTCTGCAGCTCGTTCATTGCTGCCAGACGACGGTCGAGATCGGGAATCGGCCGGCCGACGAGATCGACGGCGCCGGCGATGCCGCACATGATTCCTCCACGGACGGCGAGGGGACGGAACGGGCCACGAGTCTACCCGGCCGCCCGTCTTCGCTTCCCACTCCCGGCGAGGCACCGGCCACGGGTGCTCTAAGATCCGTCGGAATCACCGCGGAGTCGCTGTATGTCCTTTTTCGTCGCCTCCGACGCCGACGTGTCCACCGATGCCGACGTCGGCGACGGCGCCAAGATCTGGAATCTCGCCCAGGTGCGCGAACGCGCCACGATCGGATCGGGAACCATCGTCGGCCGCGGCGCCTACATCGACGCCGGCGTCGTCGTCGGAGCGAACTGCAAGATCCAGAACCATGCGCTGGTCTACGCACCGGCCCGCCTCGCCGACGGCGTGTTCGTCGGGCCGGCAGCAGTGTTGACGAACGACGTCTTCCCTCGCGCCGTGACCCCCGACGGTGACCTCAAGGCTGCGACGGATTGGGAGGCGGATGGAGTCACGGTGGGCACCGGCGCCTCCATCGGTGCCGCTGCCATCATCGTCGCCGGCGTCACGGTGGGGCCGTGGGCGCTCGTCGCTGCCGGCGCCGTCGTGACCAATGATGTTCCGGCCCACGCGCTCGTCCGCGGTGTGCCGGCGCGACGGGTCGGCTGGGTCGGCCGATCCGGGCAGCCTCTGCTGGAAGACGGCGACTCGCTCGTCGACACTGCAACCGGCACCACATACCGCAGCATCGGCGATCGCCTCGAGGAGGTTGCACCGTGATACCGATCTCACGCCCCATCATCGGAGACGAGGAGCGCGCCGCCGTGGATCGCGTCCTGCAGTCGGGCATGCTCGTGTCCGGCAAGGAAGTCGCCGCGTTCGAAAGCGAGTTCGCAGCCCTGTGCGGAACGACGCACGGCGTTGCCGTCGGCAGCGGCACCGCCGCGCTCCACGTTGGGCTCATGGCTGCCGGAATCGGCCCCGGCGACGAGGTGATCGTGCCCTCGTTCACGTTCGCCGCCACCGCCAACGCCGTGCGCATGGCCGGCGCCGAGCCGGTCTTCGCCGAAATCGAAGACGACACGTACGGCCTCACGGCGGATTCGATCCGGGCCGCCCTCACACCCCGCACTGCGGCGGTGATGCCCGTTCATCTGTTCGGGCATCCGGCGTTGATGCCGGAGATCCTGGACGTCGCGTCGGAGGCGGGCATTGTGGTCTTCGAGGATGCTGCCCAGGCCCACGGCGCGACCGTCGACGGCCGGCCCGTCGGCGGGCTGGGACTGTGGGGGGCGTTCTCCTTCTACCCCACCAAGAACATGACCACGGGCGAAGGGGGAATGATCACCACGAACGACCCCGACGTCGCTCATCGAGCCCGGCTGCTGCGCAACCAGGGCATGGAGCAGCGGTACGTACACGACATCCCGGGCCTCAACGAGCGCATGACCGAGATCGAAGGAGCCATTGGACGGGTCCAGTTGCGCCACCTGGAGGATTGGACGGAACGGCGGCGCGCCAACGCCGCGTTCTACAC